>JAJDBI010000017.1 GCA_029261435.1 Nitrospinaceae bacterium | reverse complement strand
AGTTTTCGTCTCTGGCTCACCAGCTTGAGTAGTCCGCGCCGGGAATGGTGGTCTTTAGCATGCGTCTTGAAATGTTCAGTCAAATAGGTGACGCGTTTTGTCAGCAGTGCAATCTGCACCTCTGAAGACCCCGTGTCTTTTTCATGAAGCTTGTAATCCGTAATAACAGTTGTTTTTTGTTCTGCATTCATTGCCATGATATTTTTCTCCAACTCGTTAAATGCGGGAAAACGATTGGGAAATGTTTTCGTAGAGACACATTTTTAGTGTCCCTGCGAAAACATTCCAACCTTTTTCCGTCAAATTTTAAATGTTTATAACTAAATTAAAACACGTTTTAACTTAAACGCGATATCCTTTGGTTCCATTTTTCCAAACTGGTCTTGATCAACAAGAGACTCAACGATAGCAAGAACCTTGTCACTGCCATTGCATACTCTCAACAACATTCCGGGCTCAAATTTTTCCGGATAAGCTTTCAAGGAAAACTTGGGTAGGGCATTGCCATTGGCAATAGGCTCTACAAATTCATCAGTGATGCGGATTTCAGGAAGAAACGCCAAAACTTTTTCCACAGGGAAAAGAACTTCTGCCAGATTTCCATTTTTGTTTGCGATTTCCAACGCTTCTGGAGTGATTGATGACTCCTGTGCAAACACTCCCACCTGTTTCCGAATCAATCCAGACATATGCGCACCGCAACCCAGACTTTGCCCAATATCATGGCACAGGGTACGGATATAAGTTCCCGCAGAACAATGCACTTCGAATTCTACCCGATTTTCTTCCATATTAATAAAATCAATGGAATAAAAATGAACTAAGACGGGTTTCCTCTCGATAGTAATACCATTTCTGGCCAATTTGTAAAGAGGAATTCCGTTGCTCTTCTTTGCTGAGTACATAGGGGGAACCTGCTTTTGCTCCCCGATAAAGCTTTTCAACAGGCTCTGAACCTGGGTTTCAGTGATCTTGGAAGGATCTCCTGCAAAAAGAGTCTTTCCCGTAGAGTCCTGAGTATCCGTGGCGGTTCCCAAGGTCATAGTGCATTGATAATGCTTGGATAAAGGGCCCAGGAACTGAATAATCCGGGTCGATTGATTCAGGCAAATGGGCAAAATACCCTCTGCCATCGGGTCCAGGGTGCCAATATGCCCAGCTTTTTTGACGTCCAGAATCTTCTTCACCGAATGGACCATGGAAAAAGAGGTGGGTCCAGACGGTTTATAGAGGTTGACCACCTGGTTCAGAGTGGAGTCCATTCAGTATCCTTGATATTTTTTCAACATGGTCGGCATTATCATCACGGCGAAAATCCAGCTCAGGAAGGTACCTTAAGTAAAGGTTCTTGCCTAACGCATTACGGATGAATCCTTTAGCATTTATCAGCCCATCCAGGGTATCGGTTTTTTCCTGTTCAGAACCCATCACGCTGACGAATATTTTAGCGTGCTTGAGATTGTCAGAAACCTCCACTTTTGTGATAGTGGTAAAGCCTATCCGAGGATCTTTCAACCCACTTTGGACCAGCTTGGATATTTCCTCAAGAAGGAGTTCCTGAATTCTTTGGGAACGCTTGAATCGCATGAAAATACCTGGTATTTCAAAAGTTTCCGGAGCCAAGATTCATGGTTTCGGTTTTGCAATCGGTGATCTCAGCTAGATTCATTCTGTCAATAGCATCAACCACCTTTGTCAACAATCCATCCATGTACGGGCGGTCCGATCCTACAGCGGAGATTCCGATGTGGAGACATTGCCAATTGTCCTGATCCCCAACCTCTGCGACCGACACATTAAAGTTATTCTTCAGCCGATCTTTTATGGATCTCACGACCTGACGCTTACCCTTTAATGATCGGTTTCCGTGCAAATAAAACTTTATGGAGCAACAACCGATGATCATTTTTCTTTACGGAGAGCCGCATATCAGTTTTTGATTTCTTCCAGGATGAAGGGTTCGATGACATCCCCTTGTTTCACGTCCTGAAACTTTTCGATTGAAATACCACAATCATAACCTGAGGCGACTTCCTTGACATCGTCTTTAAATCTTCTAATGGATGCTATCTTACCCTGATAGACCACCACGCTGTCTCGAATCAGGCGAGCTTCCAGATTGCGTTCTATTTTCCCTGATAAAACATGACACCCGGCAATAGTGCCGACTTTTGGAATGGTAAATACTTCGCGGATCTCTGCCTTGCCAACGATCAGCTCTTTGTACTTTGGAGCCAGCATTCCATCCATGGCCTGTCGCATGTCGTTGATGGCATCGTAAATAATGCTGTAGAGACGAATATCTACTTTATCCCGGGTGGCTAGTTTTGTGGCCTGATCCGTGGGGCGTACGTTGAATCCGATAATGATAGCGTTGGATGCGCTAGCCAGCAGAACATCTGATTCCGTGATACCGCCGACCGCATCATGACTGCATTTGATGCGGACTTCCTTATCTCCAAGGTTGCCAAAAGCTTCCTGAACAGCGTGAATAGAGCCTTGTACATCTGCTTTGATAATAAGATTGAGTTCTTTAATCTGGCCTTCAACAATTTGTTGGTGCAGGTCATCCATGGTGATACGCGTGGATTTAGCGAGTTGAATTTCACGCTGTTCCTGCAGTCTCAGGTTGCTGAGTTGCCGTGCCTTTTTCTCGTCCCGAACTACCATGAAGTGGTCACCAGGTTGCGGAACATCCGGTAAACCTACAACCTCAACAGGAGTCGATGGAATGGCCTTTTTGATTTTTTTGCCTTTATCATCAATAAGCGCTCGCACCTTGCCGAAATAGCACCCGACGATAAAAGGTTCGCCGACCTTCAAGGTGCCACTTTCAATGATCATGGTGGCGATAGGACCGCGCCCTTTATCCAGTTTGGATTCGATAACCACTCCTTTACCGCGAAGTTTTGGATTGGCTTTCAGTTCCATGACTTCCGCTTGCAGAATCAGGTTTTCAAGCAGGTGGTCAATGCCAGTTCCGTTCAGGGCTGAAACTTCCACGTAAATGGTTTGTCCGCCCCAGTCCTCGGGTAGAAGACCCAGGTCGGCCAGTTGTTTTTTGACCTCATCAGGTTTTGCATCGGCTTTATCAATTTTGTTGATCGCGACTATAATAGGAACTCCCGCTGCCTCGGCATGATGAACGGCTTCTTTTGTCTGGGGTTTGATTCCGTCATCGGCGGCAACAACCAGAACGACAATATCGGTTACCTGCGCGCCTCTGGCTCGCATGGCTGTGAAGGCTTCGTGACCCGGTGTATCGAGAAACGTAATAGCTGACCCTTTGACGTGAGCTTGATAAGCACCGATATGCTGAGTGATCCCCCCCGCTTCCATTTTAGTGACATCGGTTTTACGAATAGCATCCAGAAGGGAGGTTTTACCGTGATCAACGTGGCCCATGATGGTTACAATCGGGGCTCGGGCAATATGGTCTTTGCTGTTGTCCTCTTCTTCTTCCGAAAAATCCAGCTCAGATTTCTCAATATGAAGCTCAACCTCGAAGCCGAGCTTATCGGCCACCTTGCTGGCAAGGTCAAAGTTAAGAGCCTGATTGATATTGGCCAGAATCCCGAAAACCATTAACTCCTTAATAACTTCATTCGGGGTGCATTTCAATTTCTCTGCCAGTTCCCGAACGGGTGTATTCTCGCCAATCTGAACCAGCTCGAAGCTTTCTTCTGTTGTATCAGGCTTAGGGGCGGGTTTGGGGGCAACGGGAGGTGCTACAACCTCAGCGGGTTTTTCCTTTACTACTGGGGCCGGCTTTTCTTTTGCAACCGGGGCCGATTTTTTCTCAACGGGTTTTGGCTTGTCTTCTTTTTTGACAATTTTGAGGCCGAGCTTTTTCCCGGTTTTGCTTTCTACTGTTTCTTTGGTTTTTTCCGCAGCTTTGGTCTTTTCTGTGGTCTCGACCTTGGTTTTGGTTTTCGTGGTTTTTTCGACTTTAGGGTCCGATTTCTTCTCGGTTTTCTTCTCGGTCTTTTTTAAGGCAGTGGATTTAGCCTGTGTTTTTGCAGTTGTGACAGTTACTTTAGAGGGAACCTTGATTTTGATTTTTGCCTTGGCTTTTTTCACCACTTTTTTAGTGGTGGCAGGAGCTTCAGCGGTTTTGGGCGTGAAGAGATCGCGGATGTATTGCGTGGCTTCTTCATCAATGGAACTCATATGATTCTTTACAGCTACGTCATGCTTTTGTAGAGCCTCAATGATCTGATCATTCTGAATATTGAGTTCCAAGGCCAGTTTGTTGATGCGAATCTTAGCCAAATTTCCTCCTGTTATGGGACACCATCACAATTTTCTTAAGACCCGGAGTTGATACACGTCACGGGTTTGGGCAAAATTTTTCTGTCTCGAATGAACGAGACGGGTTTGAAATTTAAACATTTTCAGTATTTCCCAGGCGTTGCTTAACTTGCTCCAAGATAGATTTTCCCATCTCTTCATCAACACCCTCCATAGCAATTAACTCTTCCAGAGGAGTGACAGAAAGCTCGGCGATTGTTTCAAATCCGTTGTCAGCCAGAGTTTTCAGGACCTCCGGATTCAACCCTGATAATTCTTGTATGAGAACTTCCTCATCCTCTTCTTCAGGAACATCAACCTCTGTGATTGCTTCTTCTTCCTCTTCAGCTGATGTTTCATCATTGTCTGGAGTTTCTGTGTCTGTTGGTTCTTCAACTTCAGGGATTGCCTCTTTTGCGGCTTTTTGTTCCAGAGCTAACTGTTTTTTCTGTTCCTCTGCAAGCAGGATCAAGGCTTCAGCTTTTTTGGGGCCAATACCCGTCAGTTGGGTTAAACCTTTTACTCCTCGAATCAGAGCTTCTTCATAGGTGACCAGGTCATTGGTGAAAAGGATAGTCATCACTTTTTCACCCAGGCCTTTGGCATTTTTAACGTCATCAAGAAAATCTACTGTAGAGGCTACTGCAGGAGTCAAAAAGGCATGCTCTTGCCCCAGATCCATAGATTCAGAAGGACCTTTTATATCCACTTTCCAGCGTACCAGTTTAGCGGCCAGCCGCACGTTCTGTCCCTTTTTACCGATAGCCAGCGACATTTGATCTTCAGCTACGATGACCGTCATTTGTTTTTCATCGGAGTTCATGATGATTCTTGAAACCTTGGCCGGGCTCAACGCATTTTTGAGATAGGTTTCGGGGTCTTCGGAGAACTCAACGATATCTATTTTTTCGCCACGCAGTTCTTGAACGATTGATTGCACTCTCATTCCGCGCATACCAACACAAGCACCTACTGCATCGATTTCTCGATCATTGGTACGCACTGAAATTTTTGTGCGACCATTAGGCTCACGAACTACTCCCATGATTTCTACCATGCCCTCGCTAATTTCGGGAACTTCCATCTCGAATAGACCCTTGATCAATCCGATATGGGTTCGGGAAAGGATGACCAGCGCGTTCTTAGCTGTTTTTCGGACATCCAGAACATAGGCTCGAATCCGTTCTCCACGATTAAAGCTTTCCCGGAAAACCTGCTCCCGTCGAGGCAGAACGCCTTCGGCTTTTCCCAAGTCAACAATGAGGTCGCCATGTTCCATTCTCTGAACCATGCCGTTGATCAACTCGCCTTTTTTGTCGATATAATCGTTATAGATAAGATCAATTTCCGCCTCACGGACCTTTTGCACAATCACCTGTTTAGCAAGTTGCGCGGCAATGCGTCCGTAATTTTCCAGAACCTGCTGGACGAGAACCTGCTCGCCGACATGGATGTCATCAGCAAGTGCTGAAGCATCTTTCAGGCTGATTTGCTCATCAGGATTGTCAACTTCGTCGACCACTGTTTTTTCAAAATAAATTTCAACTTCCCCAGTGGACTCATTGAATTCACTTTGCAACTCTTTGACAGTAGGGTACCGCTTTCGCACCGCAACCTCGACCGCAGCCTTCAAGGCATCGATCAGGATGTCCTTATCGATTCCCTTATCACGACTGAGTTGTTCCAGAATGCTGAGTGTTTCCATGTTCATGGTACTTACCTAAAGTTCAATGACTAAATTTGCTTTGCCAACTTGGCGCAACGGAATTTCTAAAATCTTTCCGTCTAATTCTAAAAATACGGTTTGGTCCTTAAAATCCGCAAGGATACCGATAAATTTTCTTCTTTTGTCGATCGGGGAAAGACTGTGCAGGCGAATTTGCCTTCCCTTAAACTTCAAAAAATCTTTTTCCCGTTTCAGAACCCGATCCAGTCCCGGGGATGAGACTTCCAGGCTATAGGGGGTGGTGATGGTTTCCTCGACTTCAATGAGATCGCCGGTTAGTTGGCTGACTTTCTGGCAGTCCTCAACCGTGACGCCCCCTTCTTTGTCGATAAAAATTCTTAAAACCCAGTTCTTACCCTCTTTTTTGTATTCGACATCCACCAGTTCCAGCCCTTCTACCATGAGGACCGGTTCGATCAAACCCATAACCGCTTGCGAAACGGGGACTTTAGCCATTTAAACCTCTGTTTCCGAGTGGACCCTGCGACTTTTGTATCGTTGGGGACTATGAACCGAGGCCGAGTTTACTTGCCCCTAAAAAAAGTAAAAAAAAAGCGGGCTCAAAGCCCGCGATGCAGGACCCATAGATGTCACTGGGGATTGTACAAGAACTTAAGGTTCGATTTCAAGTGAAAACTGGGGCACTTGGGGGCCGATTGGTCTTTTATAACCCTTTTAAAATACTGGGAATATCTGCAATGACTTCGGGGTAGGGGTGGAGATCAGACTCATTAGTTTTGCGAATTTTGATTTCAACTTGTCCGGCAGAGAGGTTTTTGGGTCCTACAATGATTTGTAGAGGAATTCCCAGAAGATCTGCATCTTTCAACTTTCCTCCCAGTCGGTCTGACCGGTCGTCAAGCAAAGTTTCTATGCCGGTTTCCTGAAGCTGATCATAAATAGTGTCGCAGACAGTTTTCAAATCCTCATTGGAGTAATTTACGGGGATGATGATGACTTGAAAAGGAGCCAGATTCCGGGGCCATACAATCCCCTTATCGTCATGATTTTGTTCGATGGCGGCGGCGGCGGTTCGCCCCACTCCAATGCCATAACAACCCATAATCATTGCATTTTCTTTGCCTTGTTGGTCGAGGTAAACAGCTTTCATTGCTGAGGAATACTTGGTGCCAAGAATGAATATATGACCGACTTCAATTCCGCGTTTGACTTGATAGACTCCCCTCTCACAACGTGGACAGGGGTCATCGGCTTTAACGGTTCGGATATCGCTGAATTGTTTGATTTTCAAATCTCGCTCAACTTGAACTCCCGTAAAATGGGTGGAGGTTTTGTTGGCACCGGTGACAAAATCATACATTGCAGAAATTTCACAGTCTGCATAAACGGGGAGGTCGAGTCCTACAGGTCCGACATATCCGCAATGTAATTCGGGATGCCTGGAAATGACTTCCTCTCCAGCAGGTTGCAACCATTCGCAACCGATCAGATTTTTTAATTTTACGGGGTTAATTTCATGATCACCACGAACCAGCCCTGCTACAAGTCCATGCTCATTTTCAAGAAGAATTGTTTTTACAATTTGCCGGGCAGACAGGTTGAGAAACCCTGCTACATCTTCCACCGATTTTTGTCCGGGTGTTTCCACTTCCTTTATTTCCTGCCGTGTGGCGGGAGGTGTGGAGGGGGCAGGTGGTTTTGATTCTGCCAACTCCAAATTCGAGGCGTAACCGCATGACTCACAAAAGCCGATATCATCTTCTCCTGAGTCGGCGAGCACTGCGAATTCATGCGAAAAACTTCCGCCGATAGTTCCTGAGTCAGCCTGAACCTGCTTGAAGTTCAAGCCGCATCTATTGAAAATGTTGGTGTAGGCCTGTGCCATCTGGTTATATGTGCGTTGGGTGTCTTCTTCATCAGTGTGAAAGCTGTAAGCATCCTTCATCATGAACTCTCGTCCGCGCATGATGCCGAACCGAGGCCGAACTTCGTCGCGAAACTTTGTCTGAATCTGATACAACAAAATTGGGAGTTGGCGGTAGGACTTAACTTCCTTCCTCACAATATCGGTGATGACTTCTTCATGAGTGGGGCCGTAGCAGAACTCTCGACCGTGGCGGTCTTTGATACGCAACAATTCCTTGCCATAAAAATCCCACCGCTTGCTTTCTATCCATAACTCGGCAGGTTGAATGCTCGGTAAAAAAACTTCCTGCCCGTCGATTTGATTCATTTCTTCGCGGATGATTTGCTCCACTTTTCTTAAGACCCGAAGACCTAGAGGCAGAATGGAGTATATCCCTGAAGCAACTTGCCGAATCATTCCCGCGCGCACCATGAGCTTGTGGCTGATGACTTCTGCGTCGGCAGGAGATTCTTTTAATGTTGGAATGAAAAGTTTTGAAAAATGCATACGAGTTTCCCGATGTTTAATGCAGATATAGAGGACGGATGATTTTATGCGTTAAAGGATTTTTGAGCAAGGGCAATATGATCTGCGTTATGAATTTCCAGCCAACCTTTATGGATCTCCATGTAGTGGACGGCAAAACCCCGGTCGATCATTTCCTGAATGAGGTCGGTGAAAGTCAGTGTTGAAATATCCTCTGACTCCTGAAAGGGGCCGGTGAAATTTTTGAGCACGTCGTTGTATGTCTCAAGAAACTGTTCAGCGCCGGTTTTGCTGAACCGAGCGAGTCCGATAAACTCGTGGGTAGCGGTTTCGGGGTTTATCTTGCTACCAATCTTTGTCACCATGTTTTCGCTGATGAAGCGGATTTCCCGTCGCTTTGGCTTGTAGTGGTTCTTGGTGATAATGTAATCATGGATGTTTCCCTCTTCCGGCTGATGATACTGGGTTGAATTATCGGCGACGAGAATAATATCTTCTTTGCACTCTGTAAGTTTGCTGAGGATATGGTCCTCCATGAGGATGTCTGAGTACAACATAATGAACCCATTGACCATTTTTTCTTTCGCAACCATGAGCGAATTAAGCATGGACCCCTTCTGGTAGTCGGGGTTCTCAAGAATATGGATGCCCTCTGCATGCAGGTTGTCCTTGCCATAACCTGCGATGAGTGTGATGTCTGCGAGATTTGCATTGCTCAGGGTTTGAATCTGGTGGTCGAGAAGGGTTTTGCCGCCAATCTCCAG
>JAJDBI010000016.1 GCA_029261435.1 Nitrospinaceae bacterium | reverse complement strand
ATTCCCCTTGGGGCTACTTAAATTCAATAGTTTACAGCCTAGTCATATTATTGGCGGTTTAAAAGGGGTTCAAACATCGAACATCCCTACCGCTTTTCGCAACGCTTCCGGTTTTACCCGTGCATAAAAATCCATCGTTACCTTGATAGATGAATGCCCAAGTAATTCCGCAATGGTTGCTAACTCAACTCCTTGTTCAAGTAAATAGCAAGCCGCAGTATGCCGTAGTTTGTGGAACGAGAACCACGGATATCCTGCTCTTGTGAATGCCCGACTTACACAGACTGTCAAAGCCTTTTCGGATATGTCGGGGAACAAAAGTTTTTCCTCATCTATGGGCCACGGGATTTGAGCGAATATTCCTGCCAGTTTATTAGAAATAGGAACAAGCATTTCTTTGGCAGATTTATTCAAAATAAACCGGACTTCCTTTCTTTTCCGGTCAACATCTTTAACCCGTAATCCAAGAACATTTCCCCGGCGCATCCCCGTATAGAGAGCAACCTTGCAAGGTAGGCGGTAGGGTTCAAACACTCGCCCATCAACCACATCAAGGATTTCTTCTATTTCGAGACTTTGACTGGCATGAAACTTCTTGCCGGGTTTTGCAAACTTCACCTTTGGAAGCACATAGGAAGGGTCACCCAATTGAATGAGCCGTTGGAACAGCCGAAGTTCTTTTTTTGCCGTTGATTTTACTTTTGTACTGGCAATTTCTTCTACATATTCCCTTGAGCGTTCAACTGCATCTTTAAGGGTAAGTTTTCCGAATCTAGGTTTAATATGAATTCTGAAAATGTACTCATCCCTTTCCGATAACCCTTCCAGTTTTAGCTTCTTCAAAAGCGTTTCAATCTTCATATTTTTTCTATAGGCACCCCTTTCAAATTCAACCTTCAGTTGATCCAATAGCCACTTAGTACGGTTACTTGGCATTTGTATATCCTCCTTAGACCAAGTAACCCCTTCGGGCATGGATTCTATACCACTTTGGTTTTTATTTGAAACCTGCATTGCCTATTTCCTAAAACCGATATAAAATAAAAACACGAATGAAAAGCGAAAACTAGAGCCATAAAAAAACGGATTAAAAAGCTTCTCTTATCCGTTGTCAGGAAATCAAAAAATTAAACTTTGCGTCCTAGCACCCATATCGTGTACAATTACTTTAATAATATAAACGAAACATGATCGAATGTCAAGAAAAATAGGGGTAATATGAATACTATATCGGAAGTGATTGAAAAGATTCAGAAGATGAAAGGAATTAAAACAAAAGAAAAGGTGTATGAGTTAATCGGTACAACTAGAAATTCTATTTTCAACAGGCAAAGGCGGAACAAATTTCCCTATCAAGAAATAGTCACGTATTGTTTGCGCGAGAACATGGATATAAATGAAATCCTTACGAACCAATCGTCAGCAGCACAACCAAAAATACGGCCAATAAGAAGTGGCACAATCCCTACCGAGCAAGAGCAATCCAGTGACCAAGAAGGGTATGTATTTGTCCCTAACTATGATGTCCAGGTTTCGGCGGGGCAAGGTTCACTAATCCATAGTGAGCAAATAGTGAGTCATTTAGCTTTTCAAGAAAATTGGATAAGGCATGAATTAGGAATCGATCCCAATCAAATAGTACTGATTCAAGCCGTTGGTGACTCGATGAATCCAACTTTTAATGCGGGGGCGTTACTTCTCGTGAACACAAAAGTAAACCAAATAAAAAACGATTCAATTTATGTGATCAATAGAGATGGTGAACTAATAGTAAAACGTATTCAAGATTTATGGAATGGGCAGATAAAAATCAAAAGTGATAATCCAAAATATGAACCACTAATAATCCAAAAAACAGATGCAATAAAAATAGTAGGAGAGGTTGTTTGGATCGGACAGAAGAATTAAAAAAACTGACACTTTCTTAATAAAACAATTTTAAAGCTTTTCTGAAATTTTGTCTTAGCTCAAATTCGAGATGGGCTAACCTTCAAAGTATTCTTATTAAACCACGGTTGCTCCAAGTATAAGACACGACTCATTTCTATTTGAATACAAGGAACCGGTTTGTTTCCATAAGTTCGGGTAATATGACCACCGGAAAACGGTTTGTCTATTACGACATAGGTATCATTTAGTCCGAAAGCAGTTTTAAAGTTCCCTTTTCTACTTGTCCTTGTGCTAATTGGAGAAAAGCCACATTGAGAGTGGAATTCTGTTGGTTTGAAATTTTTTTGTCAGTGTTCAGGAGGTGTTTCACTGTATTTAGAAGAACATTCCATTGGGTTGAGACTCGGCTGGGAGCATCGTTATTTGGAAAGTTGCGCCAGGTTTTCTGGTTCGCTGGCTTTTGTTTCTTCTCCACCGCCAAAATTTGGAATAATTATACCAGCTAGCCCTGCATAAATGGAACCCCGTTCAAAAATAGTGACCACGTGTTCCAGATGATCGTCAAAGGTAGGTTTAATAAATTTTTCAATGTTGAAAATTTTAGTTCCGCCACGTACCAATTCTTCCGCTTCAAATTGGTTTGCCTGCGCTTTTGGGAAAAGATGAAAAGGGCTGGGTGTGGAGAGCAGGTCTTTTCTTCGGACCTGAAACTTGAAAACATCCCCCGCCGCTCCGGCAAATCCCTCCGCAACTTGGTAAAGCTTTGTGACGGAGACAAAGGGTCTTGGGTGTGGAATGCTGCCAGAGTCCAGGCTATGATTTATACGACCAAGAAAATCAGTGAAAATATTGCCTGCCTGTGGAGCATTGCCTGAGCCCAATTGAGTAAGTGGGTTGTTGGGGTTTATGTTGTCTCCTCGATAGCGGGTTACCAATTCGTCGCCGCCCATGGTTTTATGGCCAGTCGCCACCGGACCTCGTGTGGCAAGGCCTCTCGCCCCCAGGAGAGCAATGGAGGCATTCAGCATTGCTGAACCTATGTTTCCTTTTCCGGCTTGATCGTATGCGTTATAAACTCCTTGACCCACGTTGACCAAACCGTTAGCGGCTTGAGCTGTTCGGATCCCTCTTTCCAACTGTCTTCCTTTCTCCACAAATTGTGCGGCTTCAAGGAATTCGGAGCCATAACGATAAAATATCAGGGGATCAAGGGCATTTCCTGCACGAAAAGCCTTGAGTGCCGCACCGGCTCCACCAGGGACGATAGGCAAAGCCAGCGCTGCCACGTCTACAACAATTCCCAATCCATCTAAAACTGCACCGATAGTATTCCCATTATCAATATTATGTTTTAGGGAATACAAACCCATGCTGAGTGAAAAAGCATCCCATGCTGACTCTAGGTACAAGCCAGTTGGATCTACTGAATTTATAGGGTTGTGCGCAACATAGGAATATAAATTGGGGCTGTCAATATAGCCTTCCATGTCGCGCTGTAGAAATTCACCGGTACGTGGATCATAAATCCGCGCTTTGGCGTCGAACAGGCTTCCCGGAATTTGGAAATGCCCCGCGAACACGGGGACGGTCAGGATATTTTGCGGCGGTTTAAGTACCAGTCCATCAGGCATCCAGGTAGTGGCTTCACCGAAAGGCCCGTAATGGTGTCGCTCCAGTATATTTCCTGCATCATTGGTAACGACCAGGCGGGAAAAACGATCATCTGCGTGAAGCCAGTGGTTGTCGTTGGAACTCTCCAGAATAATATCTGCGTCAATCAATCCAATTACACGTTGCAGAGAAGGATTACCTGCCGCGTTGTTCTCTTGAATGGCACGGGACCCGGAATACGAATAGGATTCTTTCGGGTAACTGTCTCCGGAACGTTCAATGACTCTTCCAATCGGGTCGTACTTCTGTCTTAATAAGAGTTTCCCATCGCTCTTGCTTCTAATTTCTACCAACCGTCCCAGGGCATCGTATTTGTAGCGGTGTTTTCCGTCCTGCAGGCGACGTCCATCCCCATCGTATAAAAAAGAAACTGTTTCATTTGAGCCATTGGTATGATTGATTTGGATATCTGATGTTTGATGAAGGTTATTCTGCGAATAAATCGAAGTCTCTAGCCCTGAGGGCAAACTCAGTGAAACCTGATCGCGGGTATCCGGGGAATTTAAAGAAAATTTCTCATCCCTTTCTCCTGTGGGAATTCCGAGTGTGGATAGGATAGAGTCCGCCTGTTGCTGGGTGGCCGGTGGAAAGGAGAAATTCGCGTCAAAGCCTTCGATGTGACGAAGGAGCCTTGATTTTTGGTCATACGCGTACCAATTATTCTTTTGTGGCAGATGATTACTCATTGCAAGCCGCCGCCGTCCACTTGCGTCGTAGATATAATTTATGTCGGATAAAACCGTCCCGTCTGTTTTTTCGTATCGAATGGTGTGCAGTTGCCGGCTCGAATCGTATCCAAAATGGGTTCGTGTATTGTTCATAAGATTCCGGCGGACCAACCTTCCTTTTCCGGAATACTGAAAATGGATCAGTTGTGTATTGGGAGCGATGGAATTCCCGGTCAGGTTTGCGGCTCCTGCTTCTTCCAGATGGATACTTTGGATCCGGCCAAGTGCATCAAATTCCACACGGTCTTTTCTTTGGTCCGGATAGATTAGAAACATGCGTCCGCCAATATCGTCGTATTCGTAATTTACGCTTAGTCCTCCGTTGGTTTCTTCAATCACCCTGCCAATGGTGTCATAGGCGTATGACAGGGTGTGCCCGCCCTGAATCAGACTAACGGTACGGCCCAAGCCATCTTGCTGATATTCGATAGGAAGTATGGGGGCTACGCCGGGAGCGGGGACAAAACTTGTTTTTTCTACTGCGCCGTTTTCTGCTAGTGCATAATCAATTCTGGTCCCACTGGGTAAAAATTCTTTTTGCAGACGACCACCAGGAGTGTAATGCCAACGGTGTTCCGACCCGTTGGGATAAACCGTTTTTTCCATTTCATCAAAACCGTTATAGATGAAATCTGTTTTTGCGCCTGATGAATCCTCGTAGTAGATAAATCTTCCGACTGAATCTGTTTCCCATCGATACACGATGGGTTCTGTGGGTTGCCCTACATATGCTCGGGTCAAATTATTGATACCATCCAGGTTATATTCATATTCCGTTTTATGATTTAGGGAATTGCTTACAGATACAGGCAGGTCACGGTTGTCGTATTCCAATTTGGTGAAATTATCCAGAGGGCTCGTGATTTTTTCCAGGCGCTGACGGGCATCATAAAAATAGGTGTTGGAAAATGTTTCGTGTCCGGACCCGTCCCACTTCATTTCCCTTTCTTCCACGCGGCTTATATTATTGGAGCTGTCGTAGTATCGAATTGTTTGGTTGTCCAGCGGGTCCGTTATTTTGAACAAGCGGCCCAGAGAATCATATTCATACTTCATGCTGTTTCCCAGGGCATCCTTTTGGACTTGCATTTGATCATTGCAGTTCCAGTTTAGAGTGATGACTCCGGAAGGCAGGCTTCTTTGAACAGGACGTTTGAGTTCATCGTAGGTGATATGGGTCTCATACAACACTTGGGGCGGGTGCCCCGGTTGAGGAATGCCATTGACCTGCATGTGCTCCAACTGGTTCCGTTGACCGTAGGTGTAATGAAAATCTGTCCTGAGGCCATTTTTTTCAGGCATCAAAGTATGAATGATTCTCTCCCATCCATCATACTTGTAGGTGATGCGAAGTTCATCGGGCGTGTAGGCATGCATCAAGTTACCATTGCGGTCATATATGTTGCGCCATTTTCTTTCCTGTCCATCACCTACTGATATATGTTGTTCAAGCAGTTGATCCCGTTCATCGTAACAGAAGCGGGTTTCACGGTTCAAAGGATCGTTAATTTTTTGAACACGATTGGATGGGGTGTATTCAAATTTCCATGAATTTTTTTGGGAGGTATTGGCTCCCTGTGTCGTGAGAGTCATTCTTCCAAAGGCATCATATTTAAATTCATTTACCAAATAATCTTCTTGAATGACGCCATCGTCAAAATCGCCACGAGGGGTTTCCTCTCTCACCACATATCCGGATCGGTCATAGAAATAACGACGGATGCTCAAAACTCCGTTGATCGCAGGTGACTGGATGGTAAGCAACTGGTGAAGTTCGTTGTATTCCAGAATTACAGGTGAGGTCGGTCCAGGTTTGACCTGGGTGATATTGCCCCAAATATCATAGGAAAATTCTGTAGCCAATTGCAAGCCCGCAGGATCTTTGACGGTTTGTTTTCTGTATCCCGTGTTTGCGCCGGACGGATAATATTCGTTGATAGTGACATTGCCTTCGCCATCTGTGATTTTTACCGTTTGTCCAAATTGATTTCTTTGTATCGTCTCTTCACATATTTGGGAGCTTCCATCTGGAAGGGTTGCTTCCGGTTTCTGGATACGTACAATTTGCCCAAAATCCTCCGCCGTTTCTTCATAGTCATAAAAATATTTGGTGGTTTGTCCCGCTTCGTCCTTCATGGTTTTAATGCGGTGGTACCTGTTTTCATAGGTGGCACGGAGAAGGTCACGCCCTGGCGCAGGTGCGTGCAGTGGTGCGGCCATGGTGACTCTCAATAAGTTTCTGCGGGCGCGTGGGTCGTCATTGGTGTGGTCAAACCATGACAGCAGGCCTAGGCCGTTTGGCTCCCTTTGCTCGATCAAATTACCCTGTTTGTCATACCGGTAGGCCTTGGCAAACAGTCGATAACTTTTGTCGGTGACCAGCCGGTATCTTTCGTCAATCAGATTCCCTCGGTAATTGAATGTGTAAACTTTTAAATGTCCGTTGGTGACTACTTCCACCCGACGCGCCGGGTGGTTGATGGCATTGGGAATGCGCGGTATATATTGCAGGTCGGTTTTTTTAAACAGTACCCGAGAGTTGCCAAAGTCCTGACAGACAATCCTACCAAACTGTTCGGTTCCCGGGTCATTGCCGTAGGTGTTGTAAACCACTGTACGCCCTTCTCCATCGATGACTCTAACTAGATTGTGATGCAGGGCAGGATGATGTCGGTGGATATCGTACTCGTAGCCGATAGTGATGCCTTCAGGAGTGTCGGAGGTGGCGGGAAAAATGACGGCGATCAAATGTTCCACCTCCATAGCATGCTGGTAACGCCAGGTTCGCCCGGTATGGTCGTGAATTGTTTCAAGTAAATTGCAGGACCCGTAAGAGAATTGAAGAAACCTCCCGACATGATCTGTTACCCGGTCTAAAAGTCCTTCAGGAGTGTAGGTGAGGGTATGCCGGTTGGCAAAGGCATCTTCCAGGGCAACTAGCGGAAGGCGATCGCCATATGGCCAACCGTCGAGACGTTCAAATATTTTTCGGTTCCCGTCAATGTCGGTCAGGACATAACGTTCGCCGCCCAGGGGTGTTTGTGTGAAGCGTTCGAGTTTTTGGAATACGCCGACTGGAGAATTGTAGGTCGTGCCGTTTTCCTGAAGACGGTAAATTTGCTCGGATAATTTGCCAGTCCAGATCGCTACGCTTCCATCTACCAAAAGGCGAAGATAGACATTGTAGCTGTGATCCCAGTTATATCCAAAAGGTCCAAAGTAAACTGTTCTGCTCCGATAGATTCGTCGGAAGGTGAGAGGAAAACCTCGCGAAGGGATCGTGATGTCTACCGTGTTGATGTAGTGTGAGCCGGAAAAAAGATCGACGGGGTCTGCATCGGTGACCGGGTTTTCATTGTCATCCAGCCCAAATTCAGGATGGGGTTTCCGTTTTGGGGGTTGGTTCTGGATAACCTCTTTAACTTTCTCTTCAACTTCATCCAGGGGTAGGCCCTGGTTAACTAAATTGTCGGCGATGTCAAATTGCTCAAGATGGCTATTCGGATCATAATATTGCTCCGCAAGGGATCTTCCATCGGATTGTCCGGGCGGAGGAGGTACCCTTCCAACCTCCGAGGTAGATTTGGGGTCGGGTGAATTCAAAGTTTCCGGTGTTTCTTCTCCGGATGCTGGGAAATCGTTATTGCCGTTTTCGCCAGGTGTTTCGAGGAAATTGGATTCGGGTGGAACGGTAGCTTCGTCTGCTTCTTCATTTTGCGCATCAAATTGTTCGATGACATCATCGATAGACATTCCGATATCGTCCAATCGTTTACTTAAGCATGCAGTTTTGATCTCCGTAACGACCGCACCGCTACTTCCTGTAAGATTGATTTTGCCATCACCCGTGGACGCACTTAAGAAAGCTAAAGCATCGCAGGCATTCCCAATAGTTTTTTGTGTCCCATTTTCAGCTTTGACTTGGTGGGTCTGATTTTGTTGATCCGTCCAGGAAAATTCGACGGGTTCATAAAAATTGAATGTATAGGGGGCAGCCATAAAAAAACCTGCGTGCTAGGTTTGTTAAGAAAACTCCTGGCTCATATTCTTCGGTAAGAATTAATAAAGAATGCTGCCGGAGCCTAAAATCCCATGAAAGTCGGAATTGGTTGTTCAATGGGTTATTTTTTTTGTCTATTACTCCGAGATATTGTTTTTCTTGTCTTTCGAGGCTTTGTTTTTTTGTTTCTTTCATCCGGAGATTTCCACCGGTCGGCACCTTTTGGGGCAGGACCCGATAAGCCCAAGGCGGTTCGGCGTAGCTTTACAGCTTCTTCATGAGTCATATTAAACCGGTCTTTGAGTTCTTCAATGGATGTCGTCAATATTTTCCTGCGGGAAACATTGCGTGAGGCACCTTTTGCCACTTTCCCAAGGAGGGAGTTGCTTATATTTTTCAAATTAGCAACTATTTGATTGTCTGCATGGCCGTCCTCTTGGATAAGAGAACCCATGATACGCCCAAGGAACTGGGTATCCACAAACTGAATGTTGCCTGCTTCATATCGATCGGGATCGTTTTTACTCTGGACAATCAGTCGACCAATTTCTGCTCTTAGGGTATTGGCATCCTGAGTGGAGATTTTGCCGTTCTTCCCCACTTTTTTGGTGAGCTCGCTATCCATTTTTTTCTCCCACGTGATATGAGGTTTGCTGAATGCCGACATTTGGCTCTGAGTCTTACAACAACAGATTCCGCGGCCTGTTAGCCAGAGGTTCTGGCTATATCCTGAAATAGTGGGGGCTTTTTTCCGTAGATATATAGTGGCTTGAGCGTTGATCCTACCTTGTTCGCAGTAATTTGTTTCTGGCCATTGCCGGTCGTAAAACCGCGCGGTGCACTGACCCCATAATGTGATGTGGTCCCTTTCGCGCTCTGTTATTCGGACCTCATTAATACGATCTCCCGATTGGGATGCGATCTCCGCTCCGCCATTACGGTCCAGATCGACCTCCCAGCCTTCAGGAACATGATAGGTTTCCGAACCATCTGCAACAAAAGTTTGGGAGTCATTGCCCCAGGAACCACTTGGGTCCTGACATCGAGCGATAACAACAAGCTCTAAAGTATCAGTTTTGGTCTCATACTCAAACTGCGGCTCACTGACAACGTGGGCCGTTTCCAGATAAGCTTCCATGCAAAGTTCTTTTACACTTTCAGGTCGAAGTACTACCAGAAAAAATTCCTGGATCCCTTCTAACCGGCGGGGACCGTTTGTGAAGGTGCTCTCCGAGTCGATGATATGAGGCCGGGGAAGCATGAAGAAAACGGAACGGTTGGTACCAAGATGATAACTGGTTAACTCATGATACATTTGAGTCAGGTGAGTGGTGTGTGAAAAGCTTTCGCGCATCTCCCTCGCTTGGTCGGATGTGCGAATATTGGAATATTGTTGCTGGTTCATGTCCTTGCTACCCCATTGGCCATCAAATCCTGCACCTCCTCCTGCACCTCCTGCAGCAGCCGCTGAAACCTCAGCACCTCCAAATACATCGAGCATTTCGTGGGAACCTGCAGAGGTGGTTCCTTTTCTTACATTTACGTTTTCCAGTGAACGGGACATCATTTCCCCAGTCGCGCTAACCGTTTCATAAATTTCGCGTTTTTTAGGGGCGAAGTCGGCAAAATATGGGAAATCCTTCAGTTTTACATCAGGATCTTGCTTTCCGGGTCCAACAGACACTTCCAGAATGGCCCCATAACAGCCATAGAAATTATTCACAATTTCCTTATAGTTCTTGATCACCGCGGGGTCACTCCAAGAAACATCTACACTTCGGTCCTTGATTCCTACTTCCTCCGGCTCTGGTTGAAAACCGGTGATGGTTGCGACGACCTTCAGGTAGGTGAGCTTCATACCTTCGTGAATTTGATAATCTTCCGAAGGTTCATGGGAGAATACAGCGAGGGAAGAACGCCATCGCAATGGGAAATCCCGGTCACACACTTTCGGGTCGATCATGTCTTCGCTGACACAAACTTTTTTCCAAGGAATATCTACAGGTAAAGAAAAAGAATTTATGGACATTGTTTTCGCTCCCTCTCTATGTCAATTGATTGTTGTCAGGCCCTGATTGCTTTGGTTGACATTGCAAATTCGCTAAACCGGATTCCCAAACGGGAACGAATGCGATATGAGTTTTCGGATTGCCAATAGTGCATTATTAGCAGAACTAACTTAAACAAGCAAAAAATAGTAGTTTTCCGGTTGTGAATTTTTGAGCGATTCAATATGACCACAAAAAAAATTTTGCAAGGGAGCTTTGGAGTAACAAAGCAGGCCTCCAAAGCGGTGTTCCATTCTTCCAGAATCTGAAAGATTTATTCGAAGTTTCTGTTGTTGGGGACGCAAATTTATCCCTCCCACCGACCTCCTAACTAATTGGAAAATAAAAGCAGTTAGCCGGCTCGAAGTTTCTCACCTTGAGATCCCCTTTTCTATTCAGTAATTGATTCCGAAATGGCACCAATAAATGAAATTATAAAGAAGAAAAAATCTGGAGGGTACCAAGTAAAAACTAAAAGAGAAAAGATTGTGGGGGATGTCATATCAAAAAAACATATTTAAAAATAAATAACAGAAAGCCCTTTTTTGTAATATATTTTTTTAAGGTAAGTGGGTCACCTTCAATAGAACTGTTGAGTTCACTTATTTTGCTCTCATTTCAAAGCACTCTTTTTGAAATCCATAGAAATAGCGCAAGGCACTTCTATGGTTGCGTATTGCATATTGTCAAAACTTTGCCATCCTTCAGGGCAGAAGATTTCATAATCATTGGCATGTAATTGACCAAAATTTACATGACGACCCTTAATCTTCAAAAAGGCCCAAGGATTGCCATTTGTACTTCCAGCCCTGTAACTCTCTACTTCACCAATTAGTTTGAACATGGTTAAAACTCCTATCTAAAAGATTTAAATAAATGAGACAAACGTCTCACAAGGAACAACCCAACTCTAAAGAACCTCCACAATTTCCAAATCATGGTCGGTTTAATATTTCAATCCGCATCTCTTCTGACAGGTTTCTCCAACCCTCAGAATCTAGTACAGGGACATCCAGAACATTGACCTTGATAAGTCCTCTTTTTGAAAGCTGATGAATAACAGACAATTCAAAAGGGCTATCGGTGGCAAGTCCAAGGCGGATAACATCCTCAGAAGTTCCCATATACTCAGTCTTGATAACTGGGTTCTCATCCACCTCTTCACCTTGTTTGATTTTGAAATCACCAAAAAAGGTAGTCAGTCTTTTGTTCTTAATTGCTATAAAAACATCACAAAGATACTCATCAGGAACAGTCCAGGTTTTAGTGAAGTACTTGGCAACTTCTGCCGCAGACCCTTGATCTACACTTTCAATTTTGCAAATAGCTCCCAGACCAACAGATTTAAAAAGAGCCGACCAGATCAATTGATGAAAAATTCCATGTTCTAAGAACCAGAAAATAGTTTTTTTGATATCGTCAACGCTTTTGCCAGAGTTCAGCGAATACTTGAAAATGGCATCCTGACAATCATCACTCGCAATAAATCTCAAAACATTCCTGTCAGATGTCAAATCCTCACCTTTAAAATGCAGAAGCATATGGCAATGTGGATTGAGCAATCCTTGATAATCACAAACAGCTTCCAAGGCCTTAAAGCCACCAGTAATGCATTTGGTCATTTTTCTAGAAAACAGCTTTGTCAAACATCCAGAAAGCTTGTCTAAAGCTTCCCGTAATTCATGGGGACGGACCTTGTATTGAAAAGTGCAGGTTATAAATTTGATGTTTTCTAATTCATATTCTTTAAAAACATCAAAAAGCTTATAAATATTCTGATTGCACCGGTATCGATCACAAATCAGACAGCCTCTTTTCCCACACTTCCAAATTCTAACCATCGGGAAATATGCGCCATTCTCACGGGTGCATTTATAAACTCGTTGAAATGAACAGCACTCAAGCATTCTGTCTCCTGCTCTTCGTAAAGTCGTGTTCTCTGATTGTGAAAGAATCAAAGCGATCCTTTGGGTTTCTTCAACAATAATTCCGGGATCAATTGAATCCAGTAGCATTTAAGATCTCCTCTAAAAAAAATTAATTATGTTTGTATAAGTATCAAGTTAAAGGGCTGGGCTTCGCCCA
>JAJDBI010000015.1 GCA_029261435.1 Nitrospinaceae bacterium | reverse complement strand
ATTGTTTGTTCAATTTTTTCTTCAAAATAATCCGGTTTGAAGGGCTTAAAAATGTATTGATTTACGCCAGCTTTAAAGGCTTCATCAACTTTTTCCTTATCCGTTTCCGAAGTGATCATTATAAAAGGAATAACTTCCAGTTCTGGATACTGCTGAATAGTATGCAAGAGTTCCAAACCATCCATATTAGGCATATTCCAATCGGAAATTATCAAGTCGACCTTCTCAGAGCGTAGAGTTTCAACTCCAGCCAATCCATCCTCCGCTTCAAAAACATTACTATTCTCGAATCCCATTTTTACGAGATTTCTGATGACAACTTCACGGACAACTGGAGCATCATCTATCACAACAACTTTTTTTGTTTTATATTCAGAGTCCAATTTATTTTTTCATCAAAAATGAATGTGGATATATTGAGTGATTTCCCTTTATATGGAAACCATCAAAGCATTTGATCTTCTTAATGTTATTCAACTATGGTTACACGTCAGATAAGACAGGTCAATGTAAATCTTACATGCAAAGCAATTCATTATCACCAAAAGTAAACAGCTATTTCTCATTGACTCCACGCCAAGTGGCTATAAATTTATCCAGTTCATTTGCGAACTTAAACCGCTCTTTCTGACCAAAGCTGTTGGGACCACCGGTTTCTACACCACTACCGCGCAACTCATCCATGAAATTACGCATACTTAATATCTGTCCGATATTGTCTTTATCGTAAACCTTTCCACGCGGATCGAGGGCATGGGCCCCCTTTTCTACAACGCGTGCAGCCAATGGGATGTCGGCTGTAATGATTAGATCTCCGGACTCACATTTATTGACAATTTCATCATCCGCAATATCAGCTCCGTGCCCCACCTGAATCAATTTAATAAAAGTAGAATCTGGAAGACGCATCCCCTGGTTTGCAACCAGAGTCACCGTTATTTCCGTCCTGTCAGCCAGGCGGAACAAAATATCTTTGACCGGTTTGGGACAGGCATCTGCATCCACCCAAATTTTCACTTTTATCCTTCCAACTTAGCTTGAGGTATATAGCCGAGTTTTCATAGAATTAAACAAAGGTAGCCAGGGCACTGAAGAATTGATCCCTAATCTCCTCTTCCATGCCAGCGGCAGGAGACTCCAGGTATTTGAAGCGTTTCATAATCTTGGGGTGAATGGGGTTAGGAACAAACTCTCCGCTATTGCCGAGTTCCAGTTCATCCGCAATACAATCAGCTAAATGTAAAATTGCAGTCTCCGCAGAAAACTCATCTGACTTGAGAGGTTCGTGATGGAAAGCTACGGGTTCATATATCTTTCTAGGTAGTCCCCATTCTCTCAGCACATAGGCACCTATCCTTGCGTGGCTCATACCCAATAATTCCAGTTCGATATCAAAGAGGTTTTCTTTATCCTCCTTACAGCGAACTAAAATCTCTTTGGAAACTTCGGGGAGCTTGCTGTATAGAACGAGACTCCCTATATCATGCAACATTCCCAACAAATAAAAGCTCTCTGGGTTGGGCACTCCATGATGCTTGGCCAAGTGTCTTCCCGTAACCCCGCAGGCAATGGAATGTCTCCAAAAAGATTTCATATCCACCAGTCTTTTTGGGAAATCCTTAAAGTCCTTCATAACAGATGTGGCCAAAATCAATTGATTAAGTTGTTCGACTCCCAACACATTAAGAGCATGATCCACATTCTCGACTTTTTCATCGAACCCATATAGTGGACTATTTACAATCTTTAAAATTCTAACAACCAGAGAAGGATCGTAATTAATGATCTCCGCCAAGTCAGTAAAAGAAAAGTCGGGCTTTTCCATTGTCTGCTTAATCTTTAAGTAAACATGTGGCGGAGAAGCAATTGTATCCTTTAGGAGAGCTCCGATATTGATGTTTTTTTTTGGCATAGACGAGAGAATATCACAGCCTCACACTTCCTGGCTGTGTAGAAATTTGGACAAAACGCCAAAAAAAGAAAGTCCCATTCTATTTATAGGCATAGCTATTTATGCGGTTGATAGTTATTCGAGCCAGACTTTCATGTCGCGTTCTTCATCATGAAGCTCAAATAATATCTGAGGAACAAAACCCGATTTTCGAGCTCTATCTTGAATGGAGGGTAAGTCAATATTCTGTTTCAGGATCGACTCTTTGACCGGTTCATCCATAACACCTTCAATGTCATCGGCGCATCGACCGGGCATGGTCAGGCTTACTTTATTGCCATTGGATTTCACCACATGCACCTTGAGGTAACGAGCCATGGAATCAAAAGCTGCGCTTTCTGAACCGCCTTCTACTTGAGGCAAGGTCAATGCCCGTGCCTGAGGATAAATATCGGATAAAATCTTATCCATCATGAACTGCCAGGGAAGTGGAACATCCAGTCGTCTCAACATGCTGGTCAAGCCGTGTAACGTCCGCATCAGAAATATCAACTCAGGAGGAGCAGAAGAACGGAACCACCATTTCATCTCTCCTACAATCTGGTCAAATCGCTCACTCAGGCGCCATTCCTTAACATCATAGGGGGCTTCTACCAAAAAGGGTTCAAACAAAACAGACATCAAGGCAGGTAGAGTCGGGCGCAGGTCTTTTAGTTTTTCAGAATCAAAACCCAGGGCCGCAAGACACGTCAACGGGTCCAGATTCTCCCTGTCACGAAGAGCCAGAATTATCCTTAAAAGCGTTAGTCGGACCTCATCTGAAATTTCTAAAACACTGCCAAAATCATAAATGATCAACACAAAATAATCTTTTTTGTATTGCCGAAAGGCAAAGTTCGCCGGTTGCGGATCGGCATGAACAAACCCGTGCCGAAAAAGCATGTGAAAATAATGTTGCAGCAGTAATCGTCCCATAGCCTGCTTCTGCTCGGGCATCATGGTTTCAGCCTTATCCAGACCGAAGCCTTCTTCTTTTTTCTGCACCAGTATGTTGGGTTGTGTAAAATCGTTGAAGACTTCAGGAACCACAATGCGTTCCAGGGGAGGGATTTTCTGACGATAGTTTTCCTGATGTTCAGCTTCGACCCGATAGTCCAACTCTTCACTGAAATTATGCCAGAAGGCATCGCGGTAACCATCCATCTTGAACCCCCATTTTGCTACCGGCCCCACTTTGGGCAACCAACCCATGAGATTCATTTCTGCTTCTACCGCTGTGGAAATTTCGGGATACTGCACCTTCACGGCAACTTCTGTACCATCCTTGAGTTTACCAAAATGCACCTGCCCCAGTGATGCGGTCTTGCAGGGTTTATCGAGCTTCTTAAAAACCGTATCCCAGGGTTTGCCGTAGGCGCTAGTGATCAGTTCCAATACTTCCTCAAAAGGTAGAGGCTCCATGGAATTGTTGAGAGATTCACGCAGCGCCTGATCGTCTGTATCCATCGTCATGAACTGGCCGATCTTGGCGGGGAGTCCTCTTGATTGACCCAGTATTTCTACAAGATAGTGCTGAGCCCAATGACGCTGGTCTTCCGTCGTGGATTTACGTAATTTCCTGGCTGCAACTCCAAGCTTGAGAAGGTTGGCACCTCTTTTAAATATCGCGCCGAATTTCATTTATTTATGGAGTCTCATGTTATTGTTTTATACGATTCTTGAATTGACCAACCTCTGCAATGACACCCTCAGGCACCTCTTCCTGACTACCTTTGGCTCTCATTAATATCTCAAGCCTTGGTGTGCCGGGGTCTCGGAATACTTTACCTGCAGTTTGAGCAACCTCGGTCTTTTTAAGGTCACGAATTGCCTGAATCATTTTCTTTTTAAAACTGAAGTCACCTTTTTCATCGGTTGCAAGAGAATAGAGACTACCTGCGACTGCACCTATGCTGTCGCCTTCTTTTTCCAATGCAACAATCAGGCTTTGCTGATGTCGCGCAAATTCCTGATCGGTCAAATTCGAGAACAGTTTTTCTGTACTTGCAAGCCAGGCATTGACACGCTTACTCATTTCAAATGGCCCGTGGGTGGAAGATTGAATCACCAACCTGAAAAAAATTCGATCCTCAATCCTTTGATGAAAACTCCATACGATATAACCTAATTGTTGGTTGGTACGCATTTGGGTATAAAAATCACTTTCTACTATAGAAGCGATAATTGAGGTCTGAGCCAGAGTTGACAAATCTTTTTCTCCGACCTGAATGGCGTATGCCAGGGAATTATTATTATCTGCCACCTCCCGACTGAAACGAAACCTCTCTCCTTCAGGCATGACCTCAACTACCTGATCAAATCGTTCACTTTCAGGAAGTGGTTTGCTTCCCAGGGCTGTCAGGAGAATATCTACACTTTGCTGAGCTTTTTCATCAGACCAGTTACCATGAACCATTCCGGTGATGTACACCTTGTCATAAAGTGTTTTAGCAAAGGCTTTGACATCGCTCAAAGTAATCGAAGTCAGAGCGGCAAGTTTTTCCTCTTCAGTATACTGATCCTGAAGAAGCATCAGATAGTTGTAATAACCTCCACGCGAATAGGCCTGTCCAAGTTTCTTGTTTTTCAATCCGCGTATCATCGCTTCCTTTATGTCGGCAAATTTCTGCTCATCCACTTTCACTTCTTTCAGGTTTTTAGTCACCAGCTTGATCAAATCACCAATCCGCTCTGAATAACCGCCAAGACTGAGGAGCACACCCTTCTTTTGAATCGACAAACCATAGGACAATCCCGCCATCTGAATAGGATAAACAAGCTCGTTCAACCCTTCCTGCATCATGGCCTCATAAAGCTTGGCCAACTCCAGATTTTTGGCACTTCGGTAAACTTTTGGCGTTTCGATTCGAAATGTCAGGGCTACTTTGGGTTGTTTGAAGCGATGGTCATATTTGAACCAGACTTTTGCACGCTCATCATCCTGTACCAGATGAGGGTTCTCCTCCACCAAACTCAGGTTGTAGGGGATGAAATCATTTTTCAAGGGATAAAAGGCACCCTCAACCTTGCCTGGATTGGATAGTTTACTGAAAGACTTGCCACCCACTTTCTTGAGGGAATATTCTGCATCATAATACGGTACTGTACTGTCTGTTTCAGCCAAATTGTGACTCAAGACCACCATTGAATTTTCAGGAGTCAAGGTCTCTAAAACTGCTTTATAAGCAGAAGGCTCGTATTCTGTAAAAAGATAAGGTAATGTTTCCACATCTGATAATGAATAATCCTGCATCAATGCCGCTTTACCCGCAACGAAGCCCATACCCTCATCTGGATTTTTCCAGTCAAAGTTGATCTGAGCCATTGCCTGGGTTTCCTTGAACGTGTATTCCTCAAACCCATGTTCTCGTACCATATTGATATAAGAAAAAATCAATTCAAGAATTCGTTCATACTCTTTCAATCCCTTTTCAGTCAATGAAATATTGATGCCGAAAGAGTTGATATCCGGGTGACTGCTCCCTCCCCCTGCACTGAGACTCAAAACCAATCCTTCTTCTTTTAATTTAGAAAGCAGAGAACCCTTGCCCTCGTAACCCAGAACAGAACCCACAATGGATGCGGGTTTACTGGCCTGATGGTTTTTAAGACGTATTGTGGGGAAATCTATTTCCAGTGAACGGACATCCTTGATGGTTTTTACTTTCAGCAACCTGTACTCGCCTTTGAGTGGCTTTCTAAATTCAGGGGAAAGTTTTGGAATATTTACGGGTCGGGTTGGAATGTCGGAAAAGTATTTCTGTGCCACGGAGGAAAGGACTTCCATCGGCATACTTGAGATAAGAGACAGCTTCATATTGGGAGCCGCATAATATTTTTTATAAAATTCAAGCAACGCTGGTTGGTTATCCCCCGACAAGGTTTCCTGATTACCAGTGCCGAAGTTTGCTATAGGATGTCCTGGTTCAGACATCCGACCGGCAATATAATTTCCACGCCATCCATCATTGAGTTTGTTTTTTTCATGCTCATTGTTAACGGCTTTGACCTCTCTCTCCGCATAGGTTTTGTCGAACAAGGGAGCCTTGAAAAAATCACTGAAACGGTCCAGAGCTTCGTTGAATCCGTCATGCGACACCTGAAAAAAATAGTTGGTCATGTTTCCACTGGTGTAGGCATTGGACCCTCCTGAGTGTGAGTCCAGGAATTTTTTGTAGGAGCCCACCTCCGGATATTTTTTTGTCCCCAGGAACAACATATGTTCCAGATAATGAGCCAGTCCTGCTTTATCTTTTGGGTCATACAAATAGCCTGTACCCACCGATAAGGCGGCGGCACTACGATGAACATCCGGGTCGGAGACCAAAAGAACATCCAAACCGTTTTCCAACGAAAGAGTCAAGGTTTTGCGTTTATCACCTTTAACCGCTTCGGCGGAAGAAATTAAAAATACAATCCATAAAACCAGAAGTAATCCGGTTTTTATATATTTTGGAATCCGATTCACAACCAACCTCCAGTGTCTTAGCGGAGAACCTCCGCAGGTAAATAGCAATAACTTTTCGCCTTCAGCAACCTAACACTCGGCTGAAGGAAATACTCTCAATCAAATTATTATATCGGGGTCTTAATAACAAATGGGGTTAATTTTTTTTAATAAACTACTTCGCTTGAGACTAATGGGAGTTACTGCCAATCAGGAAAATACCGATCAGAATCATTCCTCCCGCCAAAAATCGTTGTGGGCCAAACGGTTCCTTGAGTTTCCAACACCCCCAATAGACCACCATCAGCACACTGACCTGACGCAGAGAAACTACCGCGCTCAAGGCTTCAAACTGAAGCACCACACAAATCAGGCCATAAGAACCTAAAGTTGCTACCCCTGCAAGCAAGGCTTTATGCCATTCCATTCTCCAAGTCTGCAGAACATGTTTAACGGGGCTTGTAGAAAATATATAAAGGTTGCAAAGAGCAAACCCTATAACCGCTTCAATGAAGAAAAAGGTAACACCATTGGCAAAAGGCTGGTCCGGCAAATGATTTAAAAAGGAATCCATTCCCTTCTTATCCACCAGGCTGTAACTGACCACCATCGCCAATGTGTAGAAAGCCCAACGCAAATCCTGATGACGAAAAGCCCGCATCAGGTTTACAAACCCTCTTATCAACTTGCCTTCAAAATGCAAAATGTAAATAGCTGTCAGAATAAATCCAATGGCAAGGAATGTGGAAATATGCAAATGCTCATCCAGAACCAGCCATGCAAACACTGGAACAAATACCGGTGCAGATCTGGCTATGGGATAAACATAGGAAATATCAGCCGTTGAATAAGCCCGGGACAGGCAGAGTATATACACACCATGCAAAACTCCTGAAAGGATACCCCAGAACATGATTTCCGGATTCAACGAGGCCATTCCAAACCAAAGGTAGGCGATCAGAGCCATAACCATGATCCAAACCCCTTTGATGCCCGAAAAATACTGGGAATTTTTACTGGTCTGGGTCAATATGTTCCAGAAAGAATGCAAAAGGCTGGATAGTAGAACCAGTCCTATATTAAATAGTGACAAGCTTTTAGCTCCGAATCATTTTCATTAATCTATAAAGCGGGATTCCTGACATGCAGGCAAAAATCGCGTTCATTTCTTATCCTGTCTCAAATTTGGACAGAGCCGTGGAATTCTACCAGAAGGTATTTAGAAAAGAACCCCTGTTTCACAGAGAAGATTGGGCAGAGTTCGATTTGGATGGTCAAAGACTGGCTTTACAGAAGACCTCGTCTCCGATTGGCGTTGGAGCTACAGTATATTTTCTCGCCCGGCCCATTGAAGGTTTTGTATTCCGATTGAAAGAGTTGGATGCAGCTCTGGACGGGAACATAGAAATCCATTCCTATGGCAAACTGGCTCGTTTTCGAGACCCTGATGGCAATATTCTAGGCCTCTATGAGCCATCTGATTAGCCGTCAATAACAGACAGCTTTGGAAATCCCATTGAGCGTATGCCCCTGTTGATGTACAATTGCCCCTGAATAATTCATTTATGTATTTTTAAAGTAGAAAAACCCGTTCTCGAGTGGTCTTAGCAATATGAACAATCCATTGACGCATTTTAATGAAGAAGGCCGTGCCCGCATGGTCGATGTCTCAGATAAAACCCATACCTCTCGTAAAGCCGTGGCTACCGGAGAAGTGTATATGCAACCGGAGACCCTGCGACTTATACAGGACGGGCAGATTAAAAAAGGCGATGTGCTAGCTGTAGCGCAAGTTGCTGGAATCATGGGTGCCAAACGCACTTTTGAAGTCATCCCCATGTGCCACCCTCTTCTGCTAACCGGTGTCGACATCAGTTTCCAGATAAACTCAGATCCCAACCCGGAAACGGGACATTGTTCCATCACCGTCAACGCCACCGTTAAAGTGACAGGGCAAACAGGGGTGGAGATGGAGGCATTGACAGCAGTTTCCATGGCAGCACTCACCATTTATGACATGTGCAAAGCCGTTGACCGGGGGATGTATTTCAATCAAATAGGGTTGCTTCATAAGTCTGGCGGCAAATCGGGAACTTTTGATAAAGAAACGGTGGAGACAGGGAAATGATCACTATTAAATATTTTGCCAGTCTGAGAACCATCGCCGAAAAAGAAGAAGACAGCCTGGATATTGAAAATCCAATCACCATAGACCAGTTAAGTGATATTATTTCTAAAACAGCGCCGAAAATGGGTGCGATTATCCGAGAGAAAAAAGTCATGATTTCGGTTAATCAGGAAATGGCCTCTGCCGACACCATCATTCATGATGGCGACGAGGTGGCATTTCTTCCCCCTTTCTCTGGCGGGGCCAAATAAATAAGGACAACACCATGAGCACCACTACCGATTCTAAAGTACGTATCCAGCTGGAAGATTTCTCGGTCACTGATGAAATCGAAGCCATGAAAAAAGTTTCTCGCAATATTGGCGGCATCACTACCTTTCTCGGAACGGGAAGAGAGATGTCAAAAGGTGAAAACATCACCAAGCTTAATTTCGAGCATTACCCCAAGATGGCAGAAAAAAAGCTGGAAGAGATCCGGGTACAATCCATTAAGGATTTCGGAATCATTGACATGAGCATCATTCACCGTATCGGGCCTATAGACATCGGTGAAAATATTGTTTTGATCGTTGCGGTTGGGGAACACCGGGCAGAAACCTTCAAAGCCTGCGAGTGGGCCATCGCTGAACTCAAGCGCACCACACCGATCTGGAAACGCGAAACCACTTCAACGGGCGAAGTCTGGGTTCAAGATACCCCATAAGCCTTAATGAGCAGTCGCTCTCCATTGCCCCCTATCACCCTGACCGTTAACAGTCGGCTAGCCCGCTGGCTTTTACTGGAACAGGATGAGAAGAATAAGCAAGCTGGAGAAATAGCCTGGGAAACCCCACAGATACTCTCCTTATCAGCCTGGTTGCGAAACTTGTGGTTGGATTCATGGCCCACTCAATACCTCCTCAGCCCATTACAATGCGAGAAAATCTGGGAACAAATCATTGTTCAGGATGCAAGTCGCCTTGACCTTCTTCATCTTCAAGGCGTCGCCTCTCAGGCGAGTCAAGCCTTTGCGCTGATTCATGAATACCGCCTTCCTCAGAGTCCCAAGTTCTATGAACTGACCGATGAGGCAAAAACTTTTCTAAGTTGGACAAGGAAATATAAACACCGACTTACTTCACTTGTTGCTTTGGATCCCTGCATGCTTATGGATGCCGTGAAGAAATCCATGCAGGATGGAGAAATAGCTATACCCTCTTCTCTTTGCCTAATGGGCTTTGAAGAGCAGAGTCCGCAATTAAAGTTTTTTCTCGACTTTCTTCTAGAAAAAGGAACCCATGTAGATTTCATCTCACCGGTACCCACTGCAGAAGTTCTTGAAGAAAAACTGAATGAACAAAACACTTGTGTCCATAAATACGAAAATAGACAAGGAGAAGCCGAAGCCTGTGCTCGCTGGGTTAGATCAATATTCCAACCAGGAAAACGTATTGGCATCGTTGTGCCCGAACTGGAAAATTATCGCACTCTCCTTAAACGTGAGTTAACTGCAGAACTGGCTCCCGAATCGATTTTCAACCTGAACGAACATATATTTAATATTTCTCTGGCTCCTCCTCTGTCTCAGGAGCCTATGATCAAAATGGCTTTAGACTTGTTGACCGTTAAAACTACCAGTGTACCTATTGGCACATTCACGTCATTGATTCAGAGTCCCTTTTTTGGTTTCACTTTTCCACCCAACCAGGAAATATCTGATCTGGAGCGTAAATTAAGAAGAAAGAGAATTCTCTCAATTCCCATTGTCCAACTCACCTCAGTTTACGGGAGTATCCCTCAAGTAGACCAACTGGCAGAGACATTGAGAGCTTGGACCCTGAACAACAAAAGATTGTTACCGGGAATATGGGCCGAAGAATTATCAGAACTCTTAAAGATTATCGGCTGGCCGGGAAAATCGGGAGCTTCTGCGGATCAACAGTCTACTTTATCAAAACGGTACCAGGCATTTGAAGCTTGGAAAGATTGTTTGAATCAACTTTGTTCACTGAACCAGATTCTGGGTCCGATAAACAGGCTGGAGGCCTTGAATCATCTCATCAATATAGTACGCAGCACACCTTTCCAGATCAAAACACCCGAGCATTCCATTCAGGTTATTGGACTTCTTGAGTCATCCGGGATGCAGTTTGACCATCTATGGGTCATGGGTTGCCATAATGAAGCACTCCCCACTCACCCCGAGCCTAATCCTTTTATTCCATATGAAATTCGTAGCAAATTTTCTATCCCACGTTCCAACCCACAACGGGAATTAAAGTTTGCAGAGCAATCCTTGAGTCGACTGCTAATGGCCTCACCGGAAGTTCATTTCAGTTACCCCCTTCACGAAGGGAATATGGATATGGAGATCAGTCCATTATTAAAAAACTTCCCAAAGAGTGAAGACTCTTCACATCCATCCAGGCGCATCAAAGACCAGATTCTGTCCTTGAACGATCTTGAGGAGTTCACCGAATCCACCTTTTTACCTGTAACTGATTCTGAGAAAAATCTATTTGCGACACAGGGTATTTCTTCAGGATATGGCCTCATCAAGGATCAGGTAGACTGTCCTTTTCGTGCCTTTGCCCGTCACCGCTTGAGCGGTGAACGCTATCAAGTTCCTGAAGTTGATTATGACAGTCTGGATCGTGGAAATGTTATTCATAAAGCTTTGGAGTTATTCTGGTCAAAAACCATCAACCTAAAAAACCTTTTAAATCTTTCGGAGCATTCACTCGAGCAACAGCTTGACCAATACGTACGAGAGGCCCTCAAAATATGTTCGGGACGCACTAAAGACCAGACGCAATTCAACAAACTCGAAATAGAACGCAACGTGCGGGTCATTCATGACTGGCTACTAGCCATAGAACTCAAAAGGCCAGATTTTAAAGTGCTCCAAATCGAAGAAGGCCTTTCAATTAATCTATCAGGAATAAAACTTTTATTGAGAATAGATCGTATTGATGAAATTCCCGGTAAAGGCATACTATTGATCGACTACAAAACAGGAAAAGAAGCCAGACCAGCAGAATGGTTTGCTGAAGAAATACGCGCACCACAACTTCCCCTGTACTCATTAGCCAAGACTCCAGCAGGACTGGCTTACGGACACCTGACAATCGGCAAACCAGAGTTCAAGGGCACCACCATCCCAGAATTGTCTCTTGGGGAATTCAGAAATTATGACTTCACCAAAGCCAGCGGATATTCCACATGGGAAGAATTACTTGAATACTGGAAAAACAATTTAAACGCGGTTGCAAATGAGTTTCTAAAAGGGGATCACCGTGTTTCACCTTTCAACAAAGGCGAGCCCTGTCGGCATTGTGAGTTTGGTTCCCTTTGCAGAATCCAGGAATCTGCAAAAATGGAAACGTTGGAGGATGCTTCCTGATGTTGGCCGATGAGAAAATCAGGCTCGAAGCCCTCAACCCCAACCAGTCTTTTATTGTGCAAGCTCCGGCCGGTTCGGGAAAAACCGAATTGCTCATCCAGCGTTATCTGAAATTACTCGGACTAGCTAGTTATCCAGAAGAAATTCTGGCGATGACTTTCACCCGAAAAGCCGCCGCTGAAATGAAGGAACGAGTTTTTTCTGCACTCACAGAAGCACAAACTCACCAACGCCCAGAGCAAGCACATGCCAGATTTACCTGGGAACTCGCCCAAAAAGTTCTAGAGCAGAATCAATCGCGGGAATGGAATTTAATGGACAATCCCGCCCGGCTTAGGATTGTGACCATTGACTCCTTTTGCTCATCGTTAACACGTCGTATGCCATTGTTATCCAGAATGGGTGCGGGCTTGAAGATCCAGGAAAATGCCAGAAGTCTCTATCGGGAAACGGCCCGTGTCATCCTGAGCCTGACGGAAAGTGAGACCAGCCCTTATGGCGTACTGGTGCGAAATATTCTTCGACATATTGACAACTCCAAAGAAGATTTCATCAAAAGAATCGTTCAACTTTTGGAAAAAAGAGACCAGTGGATGATCTCCTTTTTCGATCCACGTGAAAACCTCGAAGCACATCCATTAAATGAAGATGCTCGAATAAAGTTGGAGAAAACCCTGGCAAGCTTGATCCAAGCCCGACTCGATGAATTAAATGACCTGTTCAGCATGGTAGTCAAAAAAAACATCTTGCAGTTAGCTATCTATTCGGGAAGAAATTTGGAAAATGAAAACCCATCCCATCCCTGTGCCTGCCTTGCGAATTTACAAAGCTTTCCTGATACAACTATAAACAGCCTGGAGATCTGGAAAGGATTGGCCCATCTTTTTCTCACGCAAACCAATACCTATAGAAAAAAACCCGACGTGCGGTTGGGTTTCCCTTCAGGTAAAGATATTGTTGCAAAACAAATGAAAGATGCGTTTATTGAATTGATAGACACTCTGCAATCAAACCCTGCCATACTTACAGCTCTGGCAAAAGTAAAAAAACTTCCACGAGGAAATTTCACAGATATGGAATGGGATGTGCTTAAGTCCACCATCCGTCTATTGGCAGAAATCAATAAAACATTGAAAGATGTTTTTTCATCCCGGCAAACTACAGACTTCACTGAAATCTCCCTTTCTGCCATCAGTGGTCTTGTTCAGAAGGATGAAGAAGGGGAGGAGCACCCTACCGATTTACTTTTTTATCTCGACTGCAAAATCCATCATATTCTAGTGGATGAATATCAGGACACATCCTTCAAGCAGGAAGAACTATTGCACAAACTCACCTCCGAGTGGAACGATGAAGATGGCAGAACTCTATTCATTGTTGGTGACCCCAAACAATCCATTTACCGGTTCAGGGATGCAGAGGTCGGCCTATTCATCCAAACTCGGAAACGAGGGCTGGGTAACTTGCATTTAAAACCACTGTCACTGGAATCCAATTTCCGCTCACAAAAAAATCTGGTGGACTGGGTCAACACCTGTTTTCAAAAAATTTTTCCACTTAATGAGGACTCCAACCTTGGAGCCATTTCCTATACCCCATCATCAGCAGTTCTAGAGAAAAGCATACACCCAGGAGTGTTGTATCACCCTGTCCCACACCATCAAGACAGCCATGTTATTTCTGAAGAAGAAGCAAACAAGATCACAAGTCTGACTAAGGAAATTCAATCGCAGTACCCCTATAAAAGCCTGGCAATACTGGTCCGAGGGAGGACTCACCTCACTTCCATTGTTAAGCATTTTAACAAATCTGGCATTGCGTTCAAGGCCGAAGCCATCGACTCCCTTACAGACCGATCAGCAATTCTCGACCTGCTATCCCTGCTTCGAGCTCTGCGTTTTCCTGGCGACCGAACTGCCTGGCTTTCAATTTTAAGAGCACCCTGGTGTGGATTATCTTTGACTGACATTCACGCATTGGTAGAGATGAATACCACAACCCCTGTCTGGTTCCTGCTCAATGACGATTCCCGTACGGCTCTTCTTAGCGACGAGGGGAAAAAAAGAGCTCAGAAATTTATTCAAAGTATTCATCATTTTCTAAATGGATACGCCGACCAGAATTTTCGTGATGTATTGGAATCCTGCTGGATAAAACTTGGTGGTCCTGCGTGCTTGCAGGGAACCAACCCTGATGACATTGAAGTATTTTTTAATAAAGTCGAAGAAATTATCGCCTCTGGGCAGGAAGAACAATTTGAAAATTTCGACCAAATCCTGACAGACCTTTACGCCAGCCCCTTAGCAGTTTCCGAAAATGCTGTACAGATAATGACCATGCATAAAGCCAAAGGCCTGGAGTTTGACTTTGTTATTTTGCCCAGCCTTGGCAAGCGAATTAAAGGAGATGAAAAACGTCTGGTTTACTGGATGCCACATGGCGACGACCTGTTACTCGCTCCCATTGAAGAAAAAGGCGGCGAAACTTCCCCACTATACGAGTTTTTATCAGACCTCAACAAAGAAAAAGAGGATTATGAAACCTTAAGGCTTCTTTATGTTGCCGCTACAAGAGCTAAGTCACAACTGCATCTATTTGGTCATTTAGAACCCTCCAAAGAAGAAGAATGGAAACCTCATTCAAAGTCTTTACTCAATAAGCTATGGCCACATATAAAAGAAGAATGGTTGGAAAAGCTAAATAAGACTGTGGAACAAAACCAAGTTCAACCCAACCAGCTATCTACAGGAATACATTCCATTCATCGTCTACCCTTCGATTTCACATTCCCAAGTCCTGCTGACTCCATCATAGAAGGCTCTGTAGTTGAAATCGAAGATGAGAAACATATAGAACCTGAATATTACTGGGCAGGAAATACAGCACGTTGCCTGGGTAATGTCTTACACCGTTGTCTACATGATATCGCTGAGGAAGGAATAGAAACCTGGTCTGCAAAAAGAATCGCAAAGTTAAAACCCCGGCTTAAATCTGCTCTTCTGGGTGAAGGATTGCCTCTGGAGCATGCAGAAGATGCTCTGAAATCTGGACTCCTTGCACTCTCTAAAATTTTTGAGGATGAACGGGGACTGTGGGTTTTATCTCCGCATGTGGATGCTCGTTCCGAGTATCCACTTACTTTCTATGAGGAGAACCGATTTATCCGCAATGTCATAGATCGCACCTTCGTGGATGAAGGAGTACGATGGATCATAGACTACAAAACCGGAACACATAAAGGTGGAGGGAAAAGTCTTGAGCTATTTTTAGATAGTGAGGTACAACGCTATAAATCACAATTGGAACGCTATGAAACTGTATTGAGAAAATATGGTGAGAAACTGCCTATAAAAAAAGCATTATACTTCCCCTTACTGAAGGCATGGCGAGAAATAAATTAACATCCTCATAAAGGCAATGTTCAGTGGATCTCATTTATTTAAACTCAATAACTCTTTTTCTCGTCTCACCGCCATAATTCTTCCACCTGTTTTCCATAAATTTTTAAAGTCCATCCATATGCAGTCCGCTAAGAAATTAAGAACCTTCCATGAGAAATCAGTTGGCGGGCCGAGCAAGCGTAATACAGGACGTCTGATCTCTTTTATCTGACAAATTGAGGTAAAAAGGAATGTACCTGATTAAACCGCAACGTAACATACATTTCTGGGTACGATATCAAATTGAACTCATGAAACTGAAGTTCTGGTGGAAACATTTCAAGCACCTTGTATCTCAACCTTTCATAAAACACTGACTCAGGACAACAACTCATACCCACAACTGCTAACTTGGTAGAGAGTTCCCCTCTCGCAGATAGTCAAATCTATTGTAATCCCCTGCTAGTTTGGTTAACCTAGAAATAGAAAATATTTAAAACTTCACGGGATTTCTATATGGACGAAATTCGTTATTTCATGGAAGAGTCTCTGGTCTCCGTTGACCCAACAACTTCCCTTAAAGAAGCCGCGCAAAAAATGCGCCACCATTCCATCAGTTCTATCCTTATTGGTGACAACTCAAACTACACCGGGCTTTTGACCGACACTGACTTGACACGTAAATTTGCAGCAAAAGATCTTGACACCGAAAAAACTCCTGTATCCGTATTCTCCAATGCACCCATAATCACACTGGATGCCAGCAACCATATGGAAGAGGCGTATGAATATATGCGCAAGTGCAATATTCGCCATTTGGGAATCACAGAAAATGACAAGATGGTCGGAATACTATCCATTAAGGATTTCGCCAACTACTACCACAATAAGTTTTCACAAGAGGCTGGAGAGAAAGGTGAGATTCAGTATTTCATGAAAGGACCGGTATTAAGTATCGAAAGCGAAAAAACTGTTCAGGATGCCATTAAAAAGATGGCGCAATATAAAGTGGGATGTCTGCTTGTCTCTGATGGAGGAAAAGTGAAGGGACTGTTTTCGGAGTCTGCCTTGACCATGGATGTTATCGCTGCTGGTCGACCATTAGGGAGCACCCTATTATCCACAGTTCTAGTACGACAACTAATCACTATGGACTGTAGCCAGACGATGTCCAGCGCCTACCAGAAAATGCGCGAAAACAATATTCGCCATCTTTCCATCTCTCGAGGGAAAAAAATTGTCGGGATGCTTTCCATCAAAGATTTTGCAAACTATTACAGCTTTAAATATTGTCAGAACAGCAACCCTGAGGATGAAATTAGTCACTATATGCAGGAAAACCTGGGAACGATTCCTGATTCAACGTCCGTACAAAAAGCCGCCTGGAATATGAAAGAAAATAAAATCGGCTCACTTTTGATAACCCAGGATAACGAGATTGTCGGAATCGTTACTGAAGAAATTTTCACCCGCAAAGTGCTCGGAGACAACCTGAATCCCGAAACCACTCTTGTGTCTGAGCTCATGGATAAACCTGCAACCGTGAAAGCCAATCAGTCCATGGATTTCGCTCTCACCTGCATGCACGAGAATGACGCACGTTATCTGGCTGTCACAGTAGACAACAAGATCAAAGGAATCATTTCACTCAAGGATCTAACTATTTACTACAAAACCAAGTTCATAACCTCACAGGATATCGACGAGTAATTTTTCCCGATGGGTATTAGCACAAACCAAAACATTGTAATTTTGACCGGCAGTGACCCCCGGCATCAGTTTTTCGTCCATCAATTATGCGCTAGCTTTTCTATATCCCAAGTCTATATTGAAAAATGTGACTATCCCAGCCCCAGTCCTCAATCAGAAGAAGAGTCCATTGCATGGAACTGGTTTTTTAAACGACGGGACCAATCTGAAAAAGAACTTATTATCAACTCGAGCCAGTTACCAACAAAGAACAAACCAGGAACAACCTACCTTAAGAATGGTGAACTGAATTCTCTTAATACCATTTCTAAAATCGAGAAGTCTAACCCTGGTTTTATTGCTGTGTTTGGCACTAGTATTTTAAAAGAGCCATTTCTGCAAAAATTCCCCAATCGCTTATTTAATTTACACATTGGTGATCCCGAGTTTTATCGAGGCTCGTCATGCAATTTTTGGCCTATTCATCAGGGAATGCTTCAACATTTATCTGCAACTATTCATCGAATAGATCAAGGTGTTGACACCGGTGATATCCTATCCAGACAGGCAGTCACAATTAGTGCTGAAGATGACGAACAGATATTACTCCTCAAGCCACTAAAATTGGGAACTATGCTGATGATAGAAACCATACAAAACTGGAAAGTCGGAGCACTTCAATCTATCCCGCAGAATAGAAACGGAAAACTATATAAAAAATCCGATTTCACTCCCAAGGTAATATTAGAGGTGAAACAAATGGTAGAATCAGGCAGGTTGAACGATTGCATACATGTACAGAAGGGTTTAGCTGTCAATAAGTCTTAACAAAAGATTTCACCAATAATGAGGGATCTAAGTTACTTTGAATTCATTTCTAAAAATAAAAAAGCAAATATTACTATTATCAGCTTTAAGTCTGCTTATCTTGACATCCTATCCTGGCCAGTCCATAGCGCAAGAAGACGATAAGGAAAGGTTTATCAATTTAGGGCTGATCAGTATCTCCGATCTGTACTCCCTACCCTCTAAAACAAATACCATTGTATTCAGAATTAAAAATAATACGGCACGTACCATCAGTCAAATCTATGGTTGGGTCTATATGTATGACAAAGGACCTGACGGGAAGGGAACTAATTTCGTGCTTCTGAACAATCCTCATAGAGGAGGCAATATAATCAAAGGCGCACCACACCGGCCTGGAACAATATCCGAATGGAACTTTCCTTTGGTACGTGAACCTTTTATCGCCAACCAAGAAATAGGCTACACCTTACGAGTCCATACCCGGTCCATCTTTTTTTCCAGCATTGAGTCGGGAAACAAAACTGAACCTTGAAGGCATAAATAGTAAACAAATCGCATCAGTTTTTTTTATTACCTGCCTGACCGGATATCTTACGAACTTCCTGCAGCAATTCACCGCAAGTAACAACACCCTTCTTCAAGATTTTCACAACATCACCCTGTAGCCGACCTCTTTCCTCAAGGGTAAGTTCCTTTGCAGAGTTGATGATAATCGGAATATCCTTCCAATCCTTATTTTGCCTCAGACGAGTGATGAACTCGAAACCATTCATTTCCGGCAAAACCAAATCCAGCAAAATCATATCAGGAGTTGTTTCAATAGTGAGCAACTTGAATGCTGATGGACCATCAATCGCTTCCAGTACATTCCATCCACTCTTATTCAAAATTCGGGCTAGAGCCTCCCTATTGATCGCATCGTCCTCAACAACCAAGATAGAAAAATCAGTAGGTTTTTTTCGATATTTTTTAAAAACACTTACAAATTGATCCCAATCAAGAGGTTTTGATAAAAGTTCAGTCATGCCTTTCACTTCAGACCCCTCTTTACCCTCTGACAATAAAATCACGGGTGTGTTTTCAAGAGATGGGTTTTGTCTGATTCGCAATAAGGCCTCACAACCATCCAATCCTTTAACCATGTCATCCAAAATAATTATTGCAGGGAAAATCTGTCCAGCAAGATACACCCCCTCTTCTCCATCATCAATAGACTCCACCCTGCACCCTTCTTTTTCCATGAATTTTTTAATCAAATTACAAATAACTTCATCCTCATAAATAACCAGCACCTGGTCCATAGGAAAATCCAATTCAGATATCATTTGCCGATTGCTCACAGGATCCGACTCTAGACCTTCATCAAGAAAACGGTCTGCCCATTCTGTCCAACCGCTAACAATTTCTTTTTCCAAGGAAGCCACCACTGACACATCTTCTGGAAGAGAAACCGTAAACGACGCGCCTTTGCCAAGCTCACTACTTGCCTGGATATCCCCCCCCAACAATATGGCTAAACGCTTGCTGATTGTTAAACCTAGCCCCGTCCCTCCATGTTTTCTAGTTGTGGAAGAATCTGCCTGGACAAACTCTTCAAACAATCTGGGAATTTTCTCAGGCGAGATGCCAATCCCGGTATCACCAATGGTAAAATAAACCCATTTCACACCGTCAACCGTTTTACCTGAGACAGTCAAATGAATCTCACCAGCTTCAGTAAATTTGCAAGAGTTCCCTAAAAGGTTTAAAAGAATTTGTCTGATACGAGATGAGTCGGAAAACATTGAGTCCGGCAAGCCTTGCTTTATTACTTGCAGCTTATTCTTTTTCTTTTGGGCCAGAGGCCTCACCGTTGAAATGACTTCCTCAACAAGGTTTGAGAGATCAAAAGATTCAGGATATATATCCATTTTTCCTGCCTGAATTTTTGACAACTCAAGAATTTCATTGATCAAACTCAATAAATGGCGCCCGGCAAACTCTATAGCTCTTAAATCTTCAACAAAGTCTGGTCGATCTAATTTTCGCGCTTCAAACTGAAGAATTTCACCATATCCAAGGATCGCGTTTAGGGGAGTTCGGATTTCATGACTCATATTTGCAAGAAATTCACTTTTAGTGCGAACAGCTGCCTCCGCTTCTTCCTTGGCAAGCACCAGTGATTCCTCAGCTATTTTTCTAAACGCTATTTCCTCTTTAAGCTCCAGAGTTTGTAACTCCAAATCACGAGTACGAATTCGAACCGTTTCTTCAAGGTTTTGATTCTGTTCCCAAATCATTTTATACAGCGCAGCACTTTCCAGGGCATTGGCAGTATTTTGGAGAATTACAGATAATGGATAGAGAACTGTTTCATTTACAGGGGCACCCCCCGATAAAACCCGGCCGACAAACATACCTCGTACCCGGGTTTTGGAAGCTAATACATGAAAAACAAGCAAATGGTCGTGGGAGGGGTTTTTAATCACGACAGCGCGATTACGGTTCAAAGCCCAAGCGAAGGTACCATTCTCGATTTCCCTATCTACTTCATCTTGAATCAATTTTTGATCCGCTGAAGGATCGACCTCTTTCAAGATAAAATCAGAACTCTCCTCATCCACCAGATAAAAAGCCGCTACTTGAAAATCAACAAGGCGTTTAACATGCTTCAACGCAACGCTCAAAATCCGATGCGGATCACGGGTTAAATGAGCGCTATGTTGTAGCTCACCCAGCGAAGCAAGAATATCGAGACCAAACAGGCTAAGACGAGATTGCCTTTCCAGAAACTCGATTCTTACTTGCTCTTTGCTTTTAGAAGTTTTTGAGTTCTTTTTATCCACAGGCTAAATTTCTAGAGAAACATTTCCACTGCTTCACTGGTTTGTCTATCAACTTGTTCAACGATTGATGGCAGAAGGCTGGGAGACAAGTCCAGAATTTCCCAAGCTTTAGCATTTAAGGGTGGCACGTAACGTTCACCGCAAGTTCCCAACTCCATGCTATGCGCAATAATATCTGCAACATGAACAATTGCAGCCGCACCGGGATAGCGCGATGATTGATTGGGAGTATGATGAAAACCCACCGCCTCTTGCAGCATCTCGGGGAGCTTCCACACTTCCAGTAGCATACCCCCTACATCCGCATGGTCAGCCCCAAGAATCTGGTTTTCAGCATCATGTAAAAGTCCTTCTTTCTCGTAGACACTCATTACCTTTTGCATCTGCTCAGAGAGATTCAGGAATAAAACCAGTCGCCCCAGGTCATGAAGCATTCCCATCAAATAAAACCTATCCGCATTTGGT
>JAJDBI010000014.1 GCA_029261435.1 Nitrospinaceae bacterium | reverse complement strand
TCTTTTTTGAGACACTGGCTCAGCGCCTTGATATCGGACAGTGAAGGTTTGGCGACAAGACTTTGAGCTGCCTCAATACGCCCTATCGGGTCTTTATCCCGCTTCAGCTGCTCATGCAGAAGAGAGCGGGAAACTTCCAATTTCACTTTTTTAGCCGGGCACTCGTAGTCAGGATCCAGCCTGAAAAACAACGGTTTAGATTTGAGGTGAAAACTAAACTTTTCTTCTTTGTTTTTAATTTCAAGCGGAAACTTTTCACTACCACGAGAATAATAGAACTCAATTTTCAAAGGCAGTTTAAACAACAGCTCCTCTTCCTTTTTCTCGGCTTTCTGGGTTTGTTTAACTGTTATCTCTGCCATATTTGAGGTTGCACCCCATTGATAACCAACATCAAGAATGGGATAACCACCGCGAAAAATCCATTGATCCATCCATTCGTCAAAATTCTTTCCGCTAGCCTCTTCCAGACATCGAACCAGATCCACCGTTTCGACCAATCCATACTCGTGGCGCTTGAGAAACAGGGTCAAAGCTTTGCGGAACAAGGGTTCTCCGACAAGGGATTTCAAATAATGCAGTCGCACTGCCCCTCCCGGATAAAGGTGTGCATCGAACAAGTCTATAGGCTCTTTATAAACATGAGTAACGATAGGTCTACGGTAACGGGCATCTTCACTAAAATAAGTTTCCGCATCTTCCAGTAACTGATAGCGGAACTCGTCTTCACCCTTCGACTCACGGGTATAGAGAGCATCAAAATAAGTGGCAAACGATTCGTGCAACCATGCATGCGACCAACTTCTCGCAGTGACAATATCGCCAAACCACATATGGGCGGCCTCGTGGGCAACTAAACCATTAGAATCCATATCCAGCCTGGCCCTGTCATCGTGAAGGGTCAGATCCGTCTGGGTGGTAACAGTAAAATTCTCCATGCCCCCGAATACAAATTCGGGAACTGCGATCTGAGTGTAGTGCTCATAGGGGTAAGGGTAACCGGTATAATCTGAAAAAAACCGGATGATTCTGCCTGTATCCTTAAAAGCATTCTTACCTTCCCGCTCCCGGCCTTTTTGCACATACCATTTAATATCCACTTTCCCAACACGACTCTTATGCTCGGAAAATTCACCGGCTACTATGGAGAGCAGATAGGTCGAATAGGGAATTTCCAGTTTATAGTGGAAAAAAGATTCCTTCGCACTTTCACCTTTTTTGATAAGACGTCCATTAGACAACCCAAACATCCCCTTGGGCAGATGCAACTTAACCTCGGTCGTCTGTTTAAAATTCGGCTGATCAAAACAGGGGAAATAATATTTAGAATCCTCATCTTGTCCCTGGGTCCAGACAGTTTTAAAGCGATCCGGGTAAGCCTCATCTGGCTTGGTGAAATAAATTCCTGCCGGGGGCCGGGTTACAGAATGAAACAGTTTGACCTGCACAATCTCACCATACTTGAGAGTCTTATCCAGTGATGCAATTACTCTGTCACCAGTATTCTCAAATGCTAACTTGCGGCGGCCTAACATCACCCTATCTATTTCCAGGTTTGTCGCATCAAATGCAATTTCCCGAACATCCTGTCCATTGACCATCAGGTCATAGGTTGTGCTCCCCCAAACCCGCTCCTCTTCCCAATCAAAATTCAGGTCCAACAAAAGATGTTGAGGGAGTAAAGGAGTGTCCGGGGCAAAATGTGCTTTCGCCCCCTTCTGAGCAAAGGCCTTGCGATCAAGAATTCCCCAGTGGTTGGACTCACCATTCTGAAAATGGCATTTGCAATATCGAACAGAACTCATCAATTAAACCAAAGAAGTATTATAAGAGTGAAGGATCATTTTATAGGTGTTCCTTCCAATGTCAACCCACGACTGGGCGCGAGGCCGATTGGCACTGGGTCTTGTTGGCAAACAAAGAATTTTCTCGCCCTAAAAAGGCCTTTCCCTTCAAGTGAAGAGGGGGAAAGTTAATTTTTAAAGCCTCCTTAATTTTATGCGACAATATGTAAAGATAGTTATTAGCAAACGCACTCAGGTTTATGGAAAACTCAGCACAAAAATTCGACGCTCAAGTCCTTTCCCGCATCTCAACTCTGAAGATGACCGCCATGAATCTGGTCGATGGGCTGCTCACAGGACAACACCGCAGTCGTCACAAAGGATCTTCGGTCGAGTTTGCGGAATATAAAGATTATTCTCCTGGCGATGAGATCCGTCATATTGACTGGAAAGTAGCAGGTAAAACCGATAAGTATCACGTCAAGCAATTCGAACAATCGACCAATCTGAAATGCACTGTTTTACTGGACACGAGCGGGTCTATGGGCTATCAGTCCCCACTGGATGGACACTCTCCCAAGATGGAATACGCCCGAAACCTGGTCGCGGCGCTTTCTTATTTACTTTTGAAACAATTTGATGCAGTGGGACTGACTTTGTTTAACAATCAAGTTGTTGAATATATTCCACCCCGCTCCAAAGCTTCCCACTTTCAACATATTTTACATGGCTTGGCGAATATTTCTCCACAGGGAACGACAGCAGTCACCGAAGTTCTGGGAGGTCTGGCTGAAAGACTGCCCAGAAGGAGTCTGCTCGTTCTGGTCTCAGATTTCTTTGTTCAAAATCAGGATCTGCAGAAAAGTTTAAAACTCCTTTGTTCAAGAGGACTTGAAGTTGTTTTATTCCACGTTTTACATCCTGATGAAATTAACCTGCCTTTTGAAGGCGACATGATTTTTGAATCACTGGAAGAAGACCCCACACTAAGCCTTGACCCGCAGGACATTCAAGAGGAGTACCAGAATGCAATTCAGGATCATATAAACTCCTTAAAAAAAGACTGCAACGGACTCGGAGTGGATTATGTTTTTCTGGATACCTCTGAGTCTCTGGATCAGGCCTTGAGTTATTATTTGCTCAAGCGTAAGAGCCTTATCAAGTTATGAGCCTTAACTTTTCCTCTCCGCTTTTTTTATTTGGCCTGCTAGGAGTATCAATTCCAATCCTGATTCATCTTTTGACCCGGAGGCAACAAAAACAAATCCGTTTTTCAGCGGTTTACCTGCTCGCACAATCACGCAAGCGTTCTATCCGGAAATCTCGACCCAACAGGCTGTTATTGCTGTTAGCCCGTTGCCTGGCTATCGCTTTGTTCAGCATGGCTCTGGCCAATCCATTATTTTCATTCAGACAATCTGAGGCTTTTCTCTCGGCTTCCCCTGCTTCAATCGTATTTATTCTGGATGATTCCTACAGCATGGGAATCCGTGCTAAAGATAAAACGTTGTTTGACAGCGCACTGGAATACATTACTGAAGGGCTCAATAAGTCCGCTGACAATAGCGAGTTCAGCATGATTCTTGCGTCTTCTCCGGCACGCATTGAGCAAGACTGGACTTCCGACAAGTCCACCCTGACAGCTAAATTGGAGGAGCAAGCAGTCTCCTACCGCACCACTCATATCGGAGAGGCCGTTGACAAGGCGATCAAGCTGTTAGAATCCGCCAGACAAAAGAATAAACAGATTCTATTATTGACCGATCTCGACAAAAATGGCTGGAAGGAAGAAACTTTTTTCGGGCTCGGCGCGCCCTATCCAATTCAAGTGTTGAATTTTTCACAACTACAATCTGACAGTAATAAGGGAATGGTCCAAAGCATTCAGGTGTCGCAGGAGTTTCTCACCCGAAGCCGCTTGCTGAGGGTGAAAGCGGAAATTAAAAATTTTTCCAGCACGGTCAACCGAATGCCTCTTTCTCTTTTTCTGGAAGGGAAACTTGTGAAAGAAAAGCTCCTTGATATTCCACCCGGACAAACCCTCGTGCAAGAATTCTCTTATCCTCTAAGAAGAAATCAACCCTTGAACGGAAAAGTGCAGATCTCAGACGATGCACTACCCGCTGATAATTCCAGGTACTTCCCCTTTCATCCCAGCCAGAACATACAGGTATTGGTAGTCGATGGAGACCCTGAGACGATTTCGCATCAAAGCGAATCCTTTTATCTTGAACGCGCCCTCAACCCATTTTCCGTGTCCCTGTCGCATATCGACCCCACCGTTTCTACTCTTGCAGAACTCCCTTTGCGAAACTTGTCCGATTTTTCAGTCATCATTCTGGCCAACATTCGCGAACTTCCTTCAGGTTATGAACTTGAGCTTGAAAAATTCGTATTAAATGGTGGCTCCCTTTTGCTCGGAATGGGGGATCAGGTCGACCCCAAATATTTTAACGAAAGTTTTGGAAACCTCCTGCCTGTCAGACTAGAGTCTCAGTATCAAGTTAGGGAAGGAGCTCTGCATCTTCTACTGAAAAACAACACCCATCCGGTCATGAAGGTTTTTTCGCCCAAAGCACTTGAGGAAATGCGGGGAATTAATTTTTATTCGATGTATACCGTGCAAGCAAGGGAGGACAAAAAGTTTAAGGTAGGAACCTGGTTTTCAAATCAACACCCTGCAGTGATTGAATCAGAAGTGGGTAAAGGCATTGTAGTTCTGTTTTTAAGCTCGCTGGATAGAGATTGGAACGATTTTCCAATTCAACCCACTTATCTGCCCTGGGTACAGCGGTGGACTCAGTATGCCGCCCGGGGACTGGAAAATATTTCCCAGCAGGATCTATTGGTGGGAGAGCCTTTCCGCAAACACACAAAGGATAACAAATGGATAGTTCGCTCGCCGGATGGGACCCTGCATATATTGGAAAACGAAGTATTTAGCGATACATTTCAACCTGGTGTCTACCGTCTTTTTTCCCTTCCTTCTGCTAATACGGCAGAACCCGGTTTATTGACAAAACTTCCTCACGAAGCCCATCCAGTCGGGACTTTTACTGTAAACATTGATACTCGAGAATCAGAATCAGGGAAGATATCGCAAAAAGAAATCGAAAACCTTCTTGAGGGAACGAAACTGGAATTCCTCGAACCTCAGAACCAGACGGCACAACCCAAAACTTCCGATGGGATACCTCTGACCACACCTTTTCTCTTAATGGTTGCGGGGATGCTTCTCATTGAGGGTTGGATGGTAAGAAAGGAATAGACTGCCTATTCTTGCTTCTTACGGTTCCATAATTTTTTATTCGAAAGAGTCACTTGATGGGTTATAGCTTCTCCAACCATGCCGAGAGGGAGGCAAACATTTGCCATCGAAGAGGCAGTTTGCGGCATCGAAGGCGACGAAGATTTTCCGGGGTTTTCTACAAAGACCGCCCCTCCCCCTGCCTTAATGGTTCCTGCACCTCGAGCGCCGTCACGACCCATTCCCGATAAAATCACAGCAACACAGAACTCTCCAAATACACTACCCACACTATCAAACAGGACATCTCCCGAAGGACGAATAAAATTTTCCTTTGGCTCATCATTCAATCCGAGTGACACTGGAGGAGGATTGATCACCATATGTTGATCGCCAGGGGCAATATATATATGCCCCACTTCCGGTTGCAGTCCTTGTGAGGCAATATGGCAAGGAAATCCTGTTTCCTGTTTGATCTGCTGAACAAGAAGATTCGCCAACCATTTCGGGCCATGTTGAACCACAAAAAAAGAAGCCGGACAATCTCTACTTACAGAATCAAAAAGCTTGGGAATATTCAACGGACTTCCTGTCCCCGCGGTGATAGCAACCCCCACAAAGGGAGGCAGACCGTTGATACGCACTGGTTTTATCACACTGACTTCCGGTTCAGGCTGTGTGAATCGGGCAAACCCATCGGATAATACCTGAACTAAATCTGCAGACTCATAGGGCTTTATTAAAAACTCATCGGCACCTGCCTGAAGAATCTGCTGGCGCGAATCATCATCCCCAACCGCAGTGATCATCAGGATCAATGGAGCTATTTCAAATTCATCCCGGACTTTCTGGATGAGGGTCACTCCATCCATTTCCGGCATCATCCAATCCGTTAGAAGAACATCGAACCGTGACTGCCTCAACTTCTCAAGAGCTTTGACACCATCGCCCACTACTTCCACAGTATGCTCGTCATTTTTGAGTATACATTCCAGCAGTCTGGCGTTATCCAGATCATCTTCTGCAATCAGAATTTTCATCTACCTCTCCCTATAAAGGAAAGCTCTGAAAATCGCACGTGATTCTTTAGCACTCCAATTTCGCCTTCTGATATAATGATTAATAAACCCTGAAATTCTAAGACTAAATTTTTATGCCCATAAAGAAATTTACAGACTTCACAATCCTTATCTTTCTGTTTGCATACATCTTACAACCGATACTCGTCTTCGGCAATCCCCTATTTAAAGGGTCCATAGAGACACGGCTTTTACAAGTTCAACAGGAATCCAATACCAGTCCCGACCTGCTGGAAACCCTTCTAATGGTTTCAAAACATTGGCAGCCCTCTCTGAATTTAGCTCCTTTAAAAGAAAAAGTAGAAAAGCTCACCCGCTCGGCTCGACAAAACCTAAAAGGACATGACAAGCCTGAAGACATCATCCGAATACTACGAACCCTCATTCATGATACAGGGCGTTACGATTATACCAATCAGGTCGATGAAAAGGGAGTTCCCGTCAACCCTGAAGAACTATTCCTTCATGGTCTGTTGAGCACTCACAAAGGTTATTGTATGAACCTGTCCCTTTTATATCTCATTCTCGGACAGAAACTCGATCTCCCTCTACATGGCGTCGCACTGCCCAACCATTTTTTTGTCCGATATGAACAAGAAGGCGCGCATATCAATATCGAAACCACCGAGCGCGGAGCTTCCTATCCTGACAGTTTTTATCAGCAACGTTTTGGTATTCTGGCAGAAAATCAAAACTCCTATTTCATGCAGAACCTGAGTGGTCGCAAAACCCTGGGCGCATATTTCTCAAATGTAGGAATGGTTTATTATCAGAACCAAAAACCGGAAAGAGCTGTGTTTTATCTCGGGCTATCCACCTCCATCAACCCACAGTCAATCGATGCACATAATAATCTGGCAAATATTTATTCGGAATTGAAAAAACCTCATCAAGCCATCAAACATTACAACCTGGCTTTAAATGCCGACCCCAACAACGCTTCCACACTGTTTAATCTTGGCCTGGCCTTCATGGAATCCGGCGAATCAAGCAAAGCTATCAACACGTTTCTGCAAGTCGTTCAGATTGAGCCGGGATTCAGTCCGGCCCATAAAATGTTGGCCAACCTTTACCTGCAAGACAAACGGCTCACTTCGTCCCTGCTACACCTCAAGCTTCTTGCCAGGATTCAACCGGAGAATTTGCAAAACCATCTCAATATCGCTTCTACATATGGCAGGATGGGACAACAGGCATTGGCTCTTGAAACACTCAAAAAGGTTCAACGCCAATTTCCAAACGCCCCTGAAATCCATGAAGGGCTGGCGGAAGCTTATTACAGGATGGAAGATTTCCAGCGCGCCATTGAGCAATACCGCTTTCGCATTGATCAGGATCAAACCCGCCTGCGCGATTACATTCAACTGGGTTGGACGTATTACCGACTCGACGACCTACCCATGGCTTCTGCATGGACGCTTCGCGGAATAAAAAAAAGCAAAGATGCCGGTCAACTCAAAGCGCTGGCGCAAATGAATCTGGGGTTTTTTTCGCTCTTGCAAAAACAATACAAAAACGCAAAACAATGGTATGGGACGGTTCTTTCAGAAAATCCTCACGGAATTGCCCATGGCATGATTCAGGATATCAATGAAGTTCCAGCCAAACATTCTCATAGAACAGATTTGCAGTTTTTTAAGGGATGGATTTATTTCAAATCAGGCCAACCGGAAAAGTCTCAGGCCAACCTGCAAGCTTATCTGCAGAGGGATGAAAACGGTCCTTTCAGCGAGGAATCCAGAAACCTGTTAAAGCAACTGATTCCACAAAGCGGTAGAATGAAAGGCATCAAGACAGACACGGTTGAACAAGAAGATGATATGGCCCTCGTCCCTTCCGGATTTTTCAAGATGGGTTCCAGCAAGACCCTTGATGATGAAGCACCCGAACACCGTGTCTATCTCGATGGATACTGGATCGACAAATACGAAGTTTCGGCAGGTCAATTCGCTGAGTTTTTGAACGTGGTGGGTAACGCAAAAGGCTATTATCTCGATAACAAATTTGGCACGCTTTTCTATGATGGTCTCTTTCACCCCCGGCAAGGTCTCGCAAACTACCCCATCAATAATGTCACCTGGATAGCAGCAGACGCTTATTGCCAATGGAAAGAAAAACGCCTTCCCTCAGAAGCCGAATGGGAAAAAGCCGCCAGAGGTGAATCTGCACAAATTTATCCGTGGGGCAACACAGCCCCCTCAGACACCCGAGCCCGTTATCTCCAGACCTGGACAAAAGAGCTGAAACACAAGGTCATGGTGCCGGTTCAGGCCCTGACAGAAGGCCAAAGCCCCTATGGACTGCATAACATGGCAGGAAACGTCAAAGAATGGGTAGACGATTGGTATGATCGCGAGTATTATAGAGAACAATCAGAATATGCAAACCCAAGAGGACCCATTGGTGGGGAATTTAAGGGTGTTCGTGGCGGGTCATGGCGAGACTTGAAAGGCTTTATTTATTCTTCATTCCGCAATAATGGTAACCCCCAAAGCCGCATGGACGACTATGGATTTCGTTGCGCTAAAAATGCCGCTCCGGCCTCCGATGAGAAAAAATTAACGAGCCGGGCAGTCCCCCGAAACAAAGGGTAGCCCCCCATTACCGAAATAACATGATAGGCGCTATTGAAATACTGATTATTGCCCTGATCTTCGGGATCATATACGGTCGCGATGCCATCGACAAAACTTTTCGCAAATCTGCTGACGAAGGGGTTGTGGAAAGTATGGCCGGTGACCTGAAGGAATATTACGAAGCCGACCCGAAACGGATGATCAAGCTAGGAGCTTTGATCTTCGGAGCCATCGTGTTTGTGATCACCGGTGCTTACTGGGCCATCACCCGAACCGACTTCCTGAAAATGATCGGCCTCGAGCAATAACCACCACTCGGCGAGGACCCCGGTAAACCGCCGGTGGTCAATAGCACAAACCCTGTTTGGCTGGCAACAACTTATCTCGGCTTAAAAGTAATTTCTATTTTCCTCCCTCTTTAGAGGGAATCAATAACTAAACCCATTGTCACGCACATGGATATAAGGGTCTCCGCCTTTGAGAGTTTTTCCCCCGACAATCTCCCCGACATAGACAAAATGGTCTCCAGCCTGCATCGCCTGAGCCACCTCACATTCCAGATAAGAAACCGCGTCACTTAAAATCCGGATCCCGTCCAGTCCTTTTTTGGTTTTGACACCTTTAAAAATATCTTCAGGAGGACGGCTGAAATGTTTCAACAGGGTCATATCATCCTTGGGTAAAACATTGACGATGAAAGCTCCGGAAGCTTCAACCAGAAGCCGTGCAGAACGCAAAGTAGCCAAAGCAATGGTCAACGCAGGAGGATCAAACGAGCATTGATTGACCCAGCTTGCCAAAACCGCATCTTCTTTATCCTCACATTTGGCGGTCACCACAAATAATCCACTGGGAATCCGTCCCAATGCCTTGCCCACTTGTTTCTTATTTTTCACAATTTTCTCCTGAATGCTGAACCTGATAGTTTATGATCATGGTGAATCTCACACCAGTAGCCGAAGCAAGTTAAGCCTGAAAAGTAATACAAGGTTTACTAGAAGTCAACACGGTTCGACTCTAACATTTCATCCTGAGATTGTCGAAGGATGGCTCACTCATAGATTCTTCGTCGTTAATACACCTCAGATTGACAAAAGCCCAATTCTTGTCATTCTGAACGTAGTGAGGAATCTTATTTTGGGGATGACGAAGCACCGGATTCCGATTTCACTTCTTCTACCCTCCACTTGCCGTCAAAAACTTTAACCACCTTGAATTGAGACGGAAGTTTAGTGCTTTCATCAACAATTGCAACCCTCAGTTGATTGAGAGTAAGATTCTTTGTATTCCTCAGGTCAGCACCATTGAGGTAAGCGGCATCGAGTTCGGCCTCGTCTAGGTTAGTTCGAAAAAGATTGGCTCCTGTAAGGTTGGCTCTTGTAAGGTCGGCCCCCTTAAGGCTTGACCCATTGATATGTGCATCTTCCAGGTTCGCCTCTTTAAGGTCGGCATTAGTGAAATCTGTATCAGTGAGAATGGAATCTCTAAGATTAGCCCGGAAAAGATTGGCTCCTATAAGATTCGCCCCTTTAAGGTCAGCTTGATCAAGGTTGGCATATTTAAGGTCACCATCCATAAAGTCAGCACCTCTAAGAATGGTACCTACAAGGTTGGCCCTCGTGAGATCAGCCTCAAGAAGCTTGGCCCCAGGAAGTTTGGCTAGAAAAAGATTAGCCTTTACGAGTTTAGCCTTATTAAAAATAGCCTCAAGAAGCTCGACGTTTTCCAAGTTTGCCTGATTAAGATAGGCCTCTGTAAAGTCTGCCTTAATGAGAAAGGCTTTTGTCAGGTTAGTCTTTTGGAGACTCGAATTATTAAACTTAGCTCCTTTTGCACTTAAACTCTTCAAATCCCATTCCTTAAAATTCCTGTTCATGAGTTCGGCATTATCTTCAAGGACTAATTCGTTTTTCATAAAATAATCTGTACCTCCGTAACCCATTACTATGAAAAAACAAATAAACCCCGTATGAAAATATCGTTTTAACTTCGACCCCATTTTGTCAATTCTCTGCGTCCAATATAGCCCCATAAAAACTGTGGCGAATATTATAGACATCAAAAACGAGACATCTCCGGTCCATGGCAACGATCGAGATTTGACAGCAAAAACAAAGAGAATAAATGGTGTTAGAAAGTAGAATATCAGTGTAGAAAGACTATTTGAGAACTGATTCTCTAAGTTGAAAGCAAATGGTAGTTTTTCTACCTGAGGAAGGTCTTCATATTTAATTAATTCGTGAATAAATAGGTGGAAATAACCCGCAATGAGAACTAAAACAAGAGGACCAACAGCCATAAACGTTTCAAAGTCTATGTCTACATTAGCAAAAGGGATGGTAACTGCATTATCAACCAGAATTTTTGTACCAGCCTGCCCCAGAGTTAAAAAACAGAAAAAAGAATATGAGAGTAAGCCCAAACCAATTCGGCGAATGTCCTTTGAACATTCACCATGGTTTTTTTTATATATTTCTTTAATGATAGGCAAATGATAAAGCTGCTCTTTAAATTTAGCTCCGAGATATTTTGCTTTGATTATTTCATATTCATCCAAGCTGGAAATATCATAGCAAGTCGCCGCATACAAATTGGTACCAACTAAATGAGTGCCTTCCATCTCAGTCCCTGTTAGATCAGCTTCTACAAAGTTGGCCGCATTAAGAGCTGCTTGAGAGAGAATGGCTCCTTGAAGATTGGCCCCCTTGAGTCGAGCCTTTTTAAGGTTTGCCTCTTTGAGATTAGCTTTTTTAAGA
>JAJDBI010000013.1 GCA_029261435.1 Nitrospinaceae bacterium | reverse complement strand
TGTAATTCGTAGACCACATTTTCTGGATTTCTCGGTCGCCAGTTAGGACGTTGATAGGAAATATTTCCACATACGCAAAAGGTGCAGGACAAGGGGCAACCTCTAGAGGCATATGCCTGTATTTCCAGGTATTCACTGGACGGTTCGCCGGGCATTCCGTATTGCAATCGGGAGACATCATCATCTTCAGGGAGTGGCAAATTGTTCACATCAAGCGGGGGCCTGATATTGGTATTGGGCCAGAGTCCCATGATGGAGGCAAGTTCTTTGCCTTGAAGGATATCAAGCACAACCATTTCATATTCCCGAAGGATGACATGGTCGGCGTATTCGCTCACCTCCTCGGGGAAAGTAGTGGGATGAGGTCCGCAGAAAATCAGCTTTGTCCCAAACCTTTTTTTAATTTCTTTACCAAACCGGCTGTCGGCGTCGATTGTGCGCGTGGCGCAGTCCATAACCAGATAATCCGGGCCGAACTCGGAGACTTTCTCTACAAACGTATCATGGTCCCATTTTTCCAGACAGCCATCAAAAAATTTGACTTCGTGGTCGGTGTCCCGTTTCAGGATGGACGAACAATAAGCCAACTGCCAGGGATAATAGGTGAAAATGTTGTGGTCTTTAGTGCTGTTGGTCCAGCGACTGGGGGAGTGGATCATGGCATACCCGTCGGCGTCAATTCCAACAGAATTACAAACGGCTACTTTCATAGATTTCCTCTACAGGGCGTGCGATATTTTTATTATAGGCTAAATAGTATGTTGCTACAGGCTCTTTTCCAGGAACCGAAATTAGGCATACCTGACGAAAAGAGTCTAAAGCTCATAACGGCTGAAATCAATTAAAACTTTAACAATAAAGGCTTTGGTGGAGCCCTGACGATAGATAAGCTGAAGCCTGGGTTTATCTGGGAGAAGGCCATTTGTCACTTTGGAATCATCTTGACAAGAGTTGGTGGACTTGTAAAGATGTCGACCCACAAGTGCGGGAAGTAAGAGCGATGACTCCATAAAGTATGGAAAAACAGGTTTCCCGCTGTTTAAAAGCTATTGTCAATTATCTGCGAGGTTCTCCGCACCTTTAATTTAGATGGCAGAAATCGGTAGTCCCCCTCTAAGGAGAATAGAATGACTGACGAATCAGCGGCAGAAAATGACTCTAAATCAGGATTTTTTGCCCGGCTGAAATCTGGACTGGCAAAGACCCGCTCAAGCCTGGCGGGAGGTTTTGATAATATTGTTCATGGTAAGGCAAAAGTTGGGCCGGAGCTACTGGAAGAACTTGAAGAAACTCTTCTCATCGCTGATGTGGGCATGAAGGCCACTTCTTATATTCTGGAAGACTTAAAGCGTGAAGTTTCCCAGAACCGGATTCGTGAAAATAAAGAGGTTTTGGAACAATTAAAACAGCGCATGGTCCATGTTCTGTCACAAAACCAAAAGCCTATGGCATTTTCGGAACATAAGCCCTTTGTGATACTGGTTGTTGGAGTGAACGGTTCAGGTAAAACCACCACCATAGGGAAGCTGGCCCGTCATTGGAAACTGGAAGGAAAGAAAGTTTTGCTGGCGGCTGGAGATACGTTTCGGGCCGCAGCTATAGAACAGTTGCAGGCTTGGGCAGAGAGGTCAGACATTCCCTGTATCACTCAAAAGAGTGGTGCTGATCCTTCAGCAGTTGCTTACGATGCGGTTCAGGCTGGTGTGGCGCGTGGAATGGACCTTGTTATTATTGACACAGCTGGACGGTTACAAACCAACACCAACTTGATGGAAGAATTAAAAAAAGTTAAACGGGTGATAGGGAAAGTCTTGCCGGGAGCCCCTCATGAGACTTTGTTGGTTCTGGATGGTACCATTGGACAAAACAGTATTTCTCAGGCGCGACTGTTTAATGAAGCTTTAACAGTGGATGGTTTGATAATGACCAAACTGGATGGAACAGCAAAAGGAGGAGTTCTTTTTAATGTGACCGATGAACTGGAACTCCCAATTCGGTTTGTAGGCGTGGGTGAGAAGCCGGAAGATCTGCAGGAATTTGTTCCGGAAAAATTTGTTGAAGTGTTAATCCCCGGTTAAAGCTTCAGGATAATCTTCGTAGTATTGTTTTGCGTTTTCCTGACTTGTTCTTTCCAGTGCCTCAAATTGTTTCAGCACGATATATCGGTGAATCAAGTCTCGATCACTGTCTTTTATTTCATCAGAAAAACGAAACCGAAAAAGATCTCCTTCATCATCCCCTTTTAAGACTGAAACCAGAAAAGCTTCCGATTTTATGATGCGAGGTTCTTCCATGGGAAGAACAAACAAAGCCGTTATAGGTTGTTTGCTGTGAATCCGGTCAAGCCCTTTGATTTTACAACCAAATCCACTTGCGCTCAAATCACCAATGCTTGTGCAGAATACCCGTTCGTCCTGCATGGTAAGACAAAGATCCAGGGGATTCCGACTGTCTGTGACATAACGGTAAAAGTCCCTGCGGTCCACGTTGGAGTTGACAGGCATTTCTTTGGATTTCCAGCGAAAAATCTTCTTCAGCCAACGTTCAATAGGCTTGTATGCCGGCTTTGACTTTATGCCCGAATCAAACTTGCTTGCCATGTATCTACCTTCCTTTCACCAAAATCAGGATCACAAAAGACTTGTTTCAGTAAGTTTCGGCAATACTTCTAAAGAGCTTTAGCTTTGATTTTGCGGAAAAGTGAAACCTGAATGAAATTGTCTTTTTTTTTCGAAGCGTAAGGTGGTCGAGGAAGTGGTTTGCTGGAGGGAGAGATTTTTATAGTGAGGTTGCCAATTTACTAGAAAGAACAAAAGTTTATTGGAAGAATATTTAGATAATGGATGAGAAGAAAAGCAGGTTTAGCTGGTAAAATTTCATACGAATTGTAGTGAAATGTGCAAGAATATGCGGAACTACCACGACATTGAATTTGCTATTTCTTATCCTAACCATTTAGAGATGTAATGCCATGAATCAAGATAGCAATGACCTATCGGGGATGAAAATCCTTGTTGTTGATGATATTCTTCAAAATATCGAAATTATTCTTCAAAGTCTTAAATCAAAGAATTGTCAATTATCTTTTTCAAATACCGGTGTCAAGGCTTTAGAACTGGCTCCCAAATTTTTGCCTGATTTGATTTTGCTGGATGTTATGATGCCGGATATGGATGGGATTGAAACCT
>JAJDBI010000012.1 GCA_029261435.1 Nitrospinaceae bacterium | reverse complement strand
GCGGAGAATATGGTGAAGGTGCATTGCGAATTGGCGGTAAAACTGCTGATTATTACAGCACTATGGCGGCTTCGATAGGGTTTCAACTGGGTGCACAGGCAAAATCTATTATTTTGGCATTTCTCAGCGAAAAGGCCTTGAAGCAGTTTAGAAACAGCGATGGCTGGAAAGCCGGAGTGGATGGGTCTGTGGCATTGATCTCTCTGGGAATGGGAGACTCTCTGGATACCACCAATGTAAAGGATCCTATCGTAGCATTTGTATTCGGTCAGAAAGGTCTGATGTATAATTTGACTCTGGAAGGGTCAAAATTTACCAAACTAAAAAGATAATAATAGGATTAATAGGAATAATTATATCTAGAATGTCAAACCTTTCCCTTGCTTGTGAAAACCTTAAGTCCTTCGTTTCTGATCAGGAGGCCAATGCCCTCCAGCCGCAGATTAATGTATGCCATGACTGGTTGGAGGCGGGTACTGGTAAAGGTTCGGACTATCTGGGTTGGTCACACCTGCCTTCGGAATTTTCTGATTCTCGAGCGACTGAGATCATATCGACAGCAGATTCCATTCGTAGCTTATGTGACGCTTTCATTGTTGTAGGTATCGGCGGGTCTTATCTTGGGTCCCGAGCAGGAATCTTCTACCTGAGTTCCTCTTTCTCTAATCAATTTGGCAGGCAGGGTGGACCGGAAATATATTTTGCCGGGCAGAATATCAGTTCAGATTACCATGCGGATCTTTTTGATTTGATAGCAGGCCGGGATATATGCCTCAACGTTATTTCGAAGTCGGGAACGACCACAGAACCGGCAATAGCTTTTCGTCTGTTAAAGGATTTGCTGGAGGATAAATACGGTGCTGATGGCGCTCGGGATCGTATTGTCGTCACCACGGACTCCGGTAAGGGAGCGCTAAAATCTCTTGCTGATGAATTGGGTTACAGAACTTTTGTGATTCCAGATGATGTCGGTGGCCGCTATTCAGTGCTGACTCCGGTAGGGCTTTTCCCCATGGCGGTGGCAGGGATTGATATTAAGGAATTGATGGAAGGGGCAGCTCAGGCTGAAGCATTCTATTCAAAACCCTCTCTAGACCAAAATGATGCTTATAATTATGCTGTGATGCGTCATTTGCTGTATCAGCAGGGAAAAACCACTGAAATTCTGGCAACTTTTCAACCAGCGTTCCATTATCTGGCAGATTGGTGGAAACAATTAGCTGGAGAAAGCGAAGGTAAGGACCTGAAAGGAATTTTCCCCTCATCTGTTGAGTTCACCTCAGACCTTCATTCCATGGGCCAATGGATTCAAGAGGGGAAACGTAATATTTTTGAAACTTTTTTGATTCTTGAATCTTCTCGACGGCAGTTGAAAATACCTGCTTTTAAAAATGACGCAGACGGTTTAAACTACCTCGCTGGTGAAACGTTGGATACGGTGAATGAGAAAGCCTGGCTGGGAACGGCAAGTGCCCATAAAGAAGGGGGTGTTCCCAACATGACTCTGAAAATTAAAGATCGTTCGCCGTATTCTTTAGGGCAGATATTTTATTTTTTTGAGAGAGCAGTGGCAATGACTGGCTATTTGAATGGGGTAAACCCTTTTGATCAGCCGGGTGTTGAGTATTATAAGAAAAACATGTTCAAGCTTTTGGGGAAACCCGGCTTTTAGAAAGGAAAAATACATGGATACTGTGAGCCAAAAGCTGGAAGAAGTTTTGCACGGGCTGGCTTTTGAAAATATTGAAGGGGAAGCGCCTCGGAGCGAATCGGACCCTTTACTAGCTAGGCTAAAAGCTCTTGGTACTGAGGTGTGGATTGATACGGGTGAGTTAGAAAAAGCTCAGGCAATCTGGAAGGATGAACTCACTGCTTTGACCACCAATAATACCTTGGCAAATCAGGTTGTGCAAAGTGGGATCATGGACAAGGTCATTGAAGACACCATCCATAAAATCAGGCAGGAAGGGTTAGAGTTGTCAGAAGAGGAAATGATTCTGGAGGTGGGGTTTGTGATCAATTGCAAGATTGCCCTGCGTCTGGTCCAGGCATTCAAGGTTAAGGTCAGTGTTGAGTTGCACCCGGCTGTATCTCGTAGTCTGGAGCGCACTCTTCATTTTGGTCGCAGATATTTCAAGGTTTGTTCGGAATACTTTACTGTCAAAGTTCCGCTGACCCCTGAAGGGTATCTAGCGGTTCGTACTTTAAGGCAGGAAGGGGTTCCTATTAACTTCACCTTGGGGTTTTCAGTCCGACAAAACTATCTGGCGGCACGTTTGGCCAGCCCTGATTTTGTGAATGTATTTTTGGGCAGGTTGAATCAGGTGGTCATGGATCACAAAGCCGGGACTGGTGAACTGGTGGGTGAAAAGGTGACTTTGGCGACCCAACAGGCATTGCTCTCAGCGCGAGACAAACATAAAGAAGTGAGCTCACGATTGATTGCGGCCAGTATAAGAAATGGTGAGCAGGTTGCTTTTCTAGCGGGATTGGATGTGCTGACCATTCCACCTGCAGCAATGAAAGATTTTCAGGATTCAGGAAAATCTGCTGAACAGGTTGTGTCTCACATTAACGATGAGATCGAACCGGGGATCGATCCCCAGCATGCCCTCGCTAAACGATTTCCTGCTCTTTGGGAATTGTCCGATGAGTTCGAAGACTTTGTGAATGCCCTGGTTTCTAATCCGCAGTTGGACACCATGCAGGGCGATGAATTGGCTGAGCTGGCCAGAGGAGTTAATCTGTTTCATCCTTTCAGCGAGGATGATTTAAAGAAAATCCAGGACCATGGGAAAATTCCTGATCTGTCAGCATGGCCGGAATCCGTTGCGATTGATGACTTGATGACGCAGTCGGCGTTGCAGTCCTTCACAAAGGACCAGAACGCATTGGATGAGCGCATCCGCTCATTTCTTAAATGATACGATGATACTGGCGGGTGATATCGGGGGAACTAAGGTCAATCTGGCCCTCTTTGAGAATAAAACATGTGCCGTAAAAAAGCGTTATGAAAGCCGAAATTTTTCTGGTATCGAGGAGATACTGAATGATTTTTTAAAGGGTATCGATACAAAGCTCGAAAGAGCTTGCTTTGGTGTGGCGGGTCAGGTCATTGAAGGGAATTGCAGATTGACCAACCTTGCCTGGCAGGTTGAGACAAAGCGATTGAGGAAAAGCTTAGGGATGGACGCGGTCTGGCTGATCAATGATTTGGCTGCGACGGCATACGCGATTCCTTTTTTGGAGCCTGACGCTTTTGCAATCATCCAAACCGGAACACCCGTAAGTAAAGCAAGAATATCGGTGGCTTCTGCCGGCACAGGTTTGGGGCAGGCATTTCTAGTTCCCGATAAAAACGGAAAATATGTCATTGTAGATTCTGAGGGAGGACATTATGATTTTCCACCCCGGAATGAGCTTGAATCGGAGCTGTTGTTTTTCCTGAAAAAAAAATATTCAAGGATCAGTATTGAGCGTGTATTATCGGGCCCTGGCTTATTGGATATTTATAAGTTTTTCATAACGAAGCATGCGGAACACGAGGCGGTTGATTTCCCTGCTACAATTGTTGAGAGAGCCATTGCAAAAACCTGCCCGGTTTGTGAGAAAACAGTGGAACTATTTATTTCACTGTATGGAGCATTGGCAGGAAATTTAGCCTTGCAATATTTATCAAAGGGAGGGGTTTATCTTGGTGGAGGCATTGCTCCAAAGATAGTTCCATTACTGCAAGAAGGGGGGTTTATTGAGGCGTTTCTTGCCAAAGGCAGGTTCGAGAAGTATCTCTCAGAAATCCCTGTGAAAGTGGTAATGGATGAGTCTGCCCCGTTATTGGGTGCCGCCCAGTATGCCCTTGTTTTATGAATTGAACATTATATGGATTCGGGATTATTACCGAATTCTCTAACTCTGAAAGAAAGCAGTCATGTCTACCAAACTTAAAAAAATTGTATTGGCCTACTCAGGCGGATTGGATACCTCTGTCATTATCAAATGGCTTAAAGAACAATATGATTGTGAAATCATAGCATTTGCCGCCGACGTTGGGCAGGGGCAGGAGTTAGAGCCGGTTAGAGCGAAGGCCTTGGCAACCGGAGCCAGCAAGGTTTATATCGAAGACCTGAGAGAAGAATTTATCAGCGACTTTGTCTTTCCCATGCTTCGGGCTAATGCATTTTATGAACACAACTATCTTTTAGGAACCTCCATTGCACGGCCTTTGATTTCCAAGGAGCAGATAAGAATCGCCAGTTTGGAAGAGGCTGATGGGGTGTCGCACGGTTCGACGGGTAAAGGCAATGATCAGATCCGGTTTGAACTGGCATACCATACACTCAATCCGGAAATAAAGATTATTGCTCCGTGGCGTGAATGGGACCTTAACTCAAGAACGGCTTTGATCGATTATGCGGTGACTCACGGGATCCCCGTTCCTGTTACCAAAGACAAGCCTTATAGTACGGATCGTAATTTATTTCATATCAGTTATGAGGGAGGGGTGTTGGAAGATCCCTGGTATGAACCCCATGACGACATGTTTTTATTGTCGGTGACTCCTGAGAAAGCCCCCGATAAACCAACCATTCTTGAGATTTCCTATGAGCAAGGAAATCCCGTTGCCATAAACGGGGAAAAAATGAGCCCCGCAACTTTGTTGGAGCGACTCAACCAGTATGGTGGTGAAAATGGAATAGGCCGTGTTGATATTGTAGAGAATCGCTTTGTAGGAATGAAGTCTCGCGGTGTTTACGAGACTCCGGGTGGAACAATTCTTCACGAAGCCCATCGGGCAGTTGAATCCGTCACTCTGGACCGGGAGGTCGCATTTCTTCGAGATTCCCTGATTCCTTCATACGCCAAGATGGTTTACAACGGTTTCTGGTTTTCTCCTGAAAGGGAGCTGCTTCAGAAAACCATAGATCATGCTCAAGTTAATGTTACTGGCGAGGCCAGGCTAAAACTGTATAAGGGTAACTGTATTGTCATAGGCCGAAAAGCTGAGAAATCACTGTATAACCAGAATATAGCGAGCTTCGAGGAGAGCCATGGTTACAGCCAGAATGATGCGGAAGGATTCATAAAACTAAATGCCTTACGCTTAAAACTCTATGCGGAAACCTTTAACCGGTGATGTGGAAACTTCAGTCCGTTTTTATAACGCAAAATTTTCATGAACCTTTATTGATTTGCAGGTAAGAATGGCGATAGAATCTTAACATGAGTTCCATTCTGGTTGCGGATGATGAAAAAAGCTTGCGGGACTTCCTGGTCATTATGCTTGAGGAGGAAGGTTATCAGGTTGTCACCGCCTCCAGTGTCGAAAAGGCAACCAGACTGATACGTGAAAATGATTTTGATCTTATCCTGACCGATATCCGCATGGGGCGTTCAAGTGGAATAGATGTTTTAGATGCGGCCCGAAGTACCCTCCCCGATACTCCAGTTGTGATGATGACAGCTTATGCTTCTGCAGAAACAGCTGTGACCGCCATGAAAAAAGGTGCCTATGATTATATTTCCAAGCCATTCAAAATTGAAGATATTCAACGGATCGTTAAGAATGCTTTAGAAAAGCGTAAGCTTGCCGCAGAAAACCGGTTTTTAAAAACTGCTTTGAATGACCGTTTTCAGATTTCAAATATCATAGGAAAATCCGAATCCATACAGAAAATTTTTGACTTGGTGGAAAAAGTAGCTCAAAGCAGAGCAACCATATTAATCACCGGTGAAAGTGGTACAGGTAAAGAGCTTATAGCGAAGGCTATCCATTTTAATGGTAATAGAAAAAATTACCCTTTTGTTTCCATTAATTGTGGGGCGATGCCGGAAAACCTTCTCGAAAGTGAATTGTTTGGATATGAAAAAGGAGCTTTCACCAGTGCCGACTCTATGAAGTTAGGCTTAATGGAATCGGCTAGTAAAGGTTCATTCTTTTTTGATGAAGTGGGCGATGCTCCGTTATCGACACAGGTCAAACTATTACGAGTTTTACAAGAAAATGAAATTATGAGACTGGGAGGAACTCAACCCATACCGGTAGACTTGAGAATTATTGCGGCGACAAATAGTAATCTTTCGAGTTTGGTAGAGAATAAATCTTTCCGTGAAGATTTATATTACCGGTTGAATGTCATTCCTATTCACCTTCCTCCTTTAAGGGAACGTAGGGAAGATATTCCTGATTTGGTGGAGTTTTTTATCGGAAAGTATAATACCAGGCACAATAAGGCTCATATCCAGGGAATCGATCCAGATGCTTTGAAAGTTTTTGAACGGTATCCCTGGCCGGGAAACGTGAGAGAACTGGAAAATGTTATTGAAAGGGCCGTTGTACTAGAGACAGAGAAGAAAATTCGCAAAACCAGTTTGCCAGATGAACTTCTGAACGATTTGCATTCCGATAAAGTTCAGGTTCCTGAGCTCGATCAGAGTAATATAGATTTGGAAAAAACCCTCGATCAGATTGAAAAGAAAATGATAACAAACGCCTTGATGCGTTCTGATGGCATTATTAATAAAGCGGCGGAAACATTGAACCTCAGTTTTCGCTCTATGAGATATCGAATTGAGAAGCACAAGTTAAGAGGCAAGTCGAAAAATGATGATTGATTGGGATTCGGAAATAGATTTATGAAAAGAGTCGTGATTAACTTGATTGCTTTATCCCAGCTCATTGTTTGCGGGCTGACTTTTGCTGGACCTGATAAAGAATTCTCAGCGAATGGCAACATAGAGCAGGCCAAATCTGCTTTGCCAGAGGATCCTTTTTTGCAGGCCGAATACCTGTTTCATTCGGGAGACTTATTTACGGCTAAACCCCTTTATCATTCCTATTTATCTGACCATCCATCAGGAAAAAGAAGTCATCAGGCATTATTTAGGCTCGGTTCGATAGATCAGACAATCCACTCATATTCTACCGCAGTTCGTTTTTATCAAATTCTTTTGCAAAATTTTCCACGCTCTTTGTTGGCTGATTCTGCAAGATTTAACATGGCTGTTTGCCAGTATGAAGTGGCAGACTATAACAGTGCGGAATCCAATTTTAAAATGGTTCTGCGACTCTCGCCAGATAAAAAGATTAAATGGGAAGTCATGATTCATTTAGCCCGGATTGATGGGCGGAGGATGAATTATGAAAATTCTTTTGCTAAATTAAAACAAGCGCATGATCAAATTGGGAATAAGGAGATTCGCAAACAGGCAGTTGTATTTGCTGAGAAATTGATCAAGGAAAAGCTTGGGGAGAACCAGGTTTCTACCTTGATTCAAAAGCTTGGAAATGGATTTCCCGTTGACCTTTTATTATTGCGGAAAATATTTTCCGAAAGGGCAGCGGGGGATATCTCAAACTACATGGCAAGCTTGGAAAAATTTGTTGGAATTTTTCCCAACCACCCACGCAAAGCAGAGATGGAAAGCAGGTTGAGTCAGATCAAGGCCGATACCGGGGCTAAGGTAAAAATTGGTGTTGTACTTCCCTTGACCGGAAAACTTGCGCTAACAGGTCAAAAGGTGCTGCAAGGGATTCAACTTGCTGTGAATCAGCTTCCTTTTCAAGCTCGTGAAAAACTGGCTCTGGAAGTGAGCGATTCGGGTCACCAGTTACCGATGAATGAAATCATAACCGACCTGTCTGGTCTGCCTAATGTTGTAGGAATTATTGGGCCTTTGTTGAGTGATGAGGTTGCAATTGCCGGTGAGGTTGCCAGAGATTATCAAATCCCCTTATTCTCACCGACAGCTTCAACATATGGGCTGGTGGACGAGAACCCTTTTATCTTCCGCAATGCGTTGACCCGAGAGATTCAGGCTAAATTCCTGGCTGAGTATTCTGTCAATACCCTCCAGTTGAAAAGGTTTGCTGTGCTACATCCCTATGAACCTTTCGGATTGGAGTTGAAAGACACTTTTATTAAAGAAGTGGAATCTTTTGGTGGAGAAGTGGTTGCCGTTGCTGGATATGATCGCACTCAGAATGATTTTAAAAAACAGATTTTGGAGTTAGGCGGTGTAGAAGATGATGAACTGGAAAAGATTGCCCGCGAATTAGTGTTGAGTGAAGGTGTGATATCTGATTTCAGTAACCCGTCTACTTTATCCCGCCCCCTTATTGATATGGGGCATTGGTCCGGGGATGATGTTGAAAAGTTAAAAGTGTCGCTGGAGTTGAGTTATGATGCGATTTTTATTCCTGGTGTCTATGATAAGGTCGGTTTGATCATTCCACAATTAGCTTTTTATAATGTCAATACAGTTAACCTTCTGGGTACCAATGGTTGGAACTCTCCTGAACTGGTCAAGATGGGCGGGAAGTATTTGACGAAGGTTTTTTTTGTGGATGGTTATTATCCTGATTCTAATCAGGTTGAGGTCCAGAAGTTTGTTCTGGATTTTAAAGCCAACTTTGGAGAAGAACCGACCTATTTATCGGCTCAGGCTTTTGATGCGGCAAACATCATGATAAAAAACATTCTGGCAGGTGCGGATAACCGTATCAAGATGAGGGAAAGCTTGAAGACGGTTAAAAACTTTCCGGGTGTTACGGGAAAAACAACTTTGCTTCCTACTGGCGATTCTGAAAAAAATATTTTTGGTTTGACTGTAAAAAGAAAAAAAATTGTTCAGCAAAACTAATGCGTAAGATTGTTTTGTCTCAGAAGGTGTCTTCCAGTGTGTCATCAGGAAAAGGCTCTTCATTATCAGGGAGATGGTCCTGCAAGAAAACTTCGAATCTGGAGTCAGGGTCGTTGAATAAAGCCGGCTCACCAGTTTCTGGTTGGACTCTAAGATGTTGAATATCTCTGGGTGCTTGAAAATTAGTGATCGGTTTATTGATAAGGGCTTCTTGCATGAATTGTAACCAGATGGGTATAGCTGCACGGGACCCTGTTTCATTTCTTCCCAGGGACTCATCTTTGTCTTTGCCCACCCAAACCCCGGTTACCAACTCGGGTGTATAACCCATGAACCACGCATCTACGTAATTATTAGTAGTGCCTGTTTTCCCCGCAACAGGTCGATTAAGTTCTCTAACCTTTTTTCCAGTTCCGTGCTCTACAACACTTTGCAATAAACTTGTGATGGTATATGCCGTACCTGGAGAAATTGGATTAGTGGTTTCCGGGTTGGAAGTGTATAGAACTTCTCCCTTACGATTTTGAATATTTCTGATCGCACTGGGTTTGATCAGGGTTCCATTATTGGCAAATGCTGAGTAGGCAGATGTAAGCTCAAATAAAGTTAATCCGGATGACCCAAGTGAAATGGATAAATTCTGTTCCATATTGCTGGTGATACCTAAACTTTTTGCCAGCCTTATAGTTCCCTTTATGCCAATCTTTTGCAAGAGTTTGACTGTCACAACATTTCGAGAGTGGGTGAGGGCGGTTCTCAATGAAGTAGGACCGTAAAATTTTTCCTCGAAGTTTACGGGTTTCCATCTATCAAAAGCATCTTCTTTTTCTTTGAAAATAATTGGTGAGTCAATGATGATGCTGGCAGGGGAGTAACCTTCTTTTATGGCTGCAGCATAAATGAGAGGTTTGAATGCGGAGCCCGGTTGTCGTATAGCTTGCACAGCTCTGTTAAACTGACTTTTAGAGAAGTCGTAGCCCCCAACCATGGCCTTGAGTTGACCGGTTTTAGGATCCAAGCTGACTAGACTACCTTCTACTTGAGGTTCTTGCTCCAGTGCAAGTGCCCAGCCGTCGTCTCTTAATCTTAACGGTTTTACCAGGATTAAATCACCCGGTGCAAGAGCTTCACTGGGGCGCTTGATTTTTGCCCATCTACCATCCAGGCGGGTATTGGGAGGTCTTGCCCAGTTCATATCAAGAATATCTATCGTCCCCTGATCGGGTCCTAAAAAAACCTCTGCCTGTTTTTCACCGACTGACCAAACAACACCTTTGATGATTTTCCCTTCAGTGATGCTTTCGCTCTTTTTAAAATTGTTCATTTTGATAAGAGCTTCCTGGATAGCCAGTTCTCCTTTGGATAAATATACAGCGCCTAGTGGGCCACGATAACCATAGCGTTTATCCGCGATTCTTAAATTTTCCCTGATAGCCCTCTGAGCGGACTCCTGAAGATCTATATCAAGGGTGGTATAAACCTTGATGCCTCCGCGATA
>JAJDBI010000011.1 GCA_029261435.1 Nitrospinaceae bacterium | reverse complement strand
GCTGGGATGATTACTCTGGTAATACTGTCCAGGAACCGTCTCGTCAGCGCTGGCGCTCAATGCCGTGAAACCCACAAATGCACTTACTGCTACAAACAAAATTGCTTTCTTCATTACTTCCTCCCCTACAGGATGAAATTGAAATAAAAACTTCCTAATACTAACGATTTGTATTTTGTCGGGATATAAGGTGAATGCTTTTTTTTATGTAGTCTTTTGGTCCATTATTGATAGTCGCTATGTCCTACCATGTTTTTATATGAATGCTCAATATCTCTGCAATGATGAATTTCAAGCTTATCATTCTTAGGTGTTTGGACTATTAATTAGTAGTCTAAATACTGGGTTATGGCGGTTGGGTGGTCAAAGGGTTCAATCTGGAGAGGAAAACTCTATTCCCTGAAAGCCATAAGGCAGATAGAAAGGGTAGGGGATGGAGAAGAATCCTTGGGCGAAGGGCGGGCTAGAGAGCTCAGCGATCACTTTTTTGTAATCATGTGAGCTTTCTTCACAGGATCTGAAGAAACACCAGCGAAAATGGATTGGGCGACTCTTGTCCCTTTTAAGTATCATGCCGAATATGTCTTTTTCGTTGAAAAAAAACTGAAGCATGAATGCCTCATGGTTGACCTGGTAGGTTTTTCTGTGCGGGAGGAGTGCTATCTCCATAGGGTTGGTGACGATTATTCCGGTTTCAGGAAGAGTTTTAAGGGAAACTTTTTCCATGCCCCATAGGCTGGGGGTAAGCAGAATGGACAGTGAACAGACTAGTAGTTTTATTGCGAGATATCTGTTTTTGTTGCACATAGGGGTAAGCCAGAGTGGTAGTGACCCCCGAATTCTAATCGAATCAGGAATTAAAATGCAAAAAAAAGCCGGTAGGGCACATTGCCCTACCGGCTATACCTCTTAGAAGAGGTTTTAATTCTTGAGTCTGTGTCTATTTGACGGTGGGATGGTATCCCTCACAGTCAGACTGAGAAACCAGGTTTTCCTGCATGTAGCCATTGCGATTCTGGTTCATCTGCTTGCGGTAGCTGTCGTCGGAGTTGTCGCCACGGCAGTCACCAGGCACCAGGCCAACAACAACACCTGCATCTTCTACGGATTTCCACTGTTTCCAGCTTTGCTCGCTCTGAGAAGAGCCAAACTGGTAATCAGTGTTGATCGGTCCTGTGCTGCTGCGAGATTTTCCTGCTCCAGAAGCCAGGTTGACCGCATTGGTCAAAGTTCGGTCATGTGCGCCCATTTGCATCATGGTCTGTCCCACACCCATGACGCTGGCATCGCTTTGACCATATTGACCCGGGACTACATCATCAGCTGAAACAATGGAGCCCATTGCCATGAATCCTACAAATGCACTTACTGCTACAAAAAAAATTGCCTTTTTCATTACTTGCCTCCCCAACGGGTGATTGGAAATAAAACTTTTAAACTAAACTACACTGCCAAACAAAATTAACTGGTCCCTTTCAGTAAGGGGCCAACTGATAAGTTGATTCTCCATGTCCTACTCTTATAGTCCTTTTATCCTATCGCTAAGGTAGGACTATAATCCAAGCAGATGTCAGAATCTATAACCTTACGGAGCGTTTGTCAATAAAAAATCGGTACTTCTTGGAAACTCGATAAAATACCCCGAGAGTGAATATTGAGGTGATAATTGATATGATATTAACTTATTGTAATTAAAGGGATCTTTTGAGGTCTTTGTTTTGAATTGTAGGTGTTGTGAAAAAACGAATTTTAGTTTTGTTTTATGTTGAGAGTAGGGTTTGGGGTAGGTTTTTCTGATTTCACGCAAAACTGGATAAATGGTTTTAAAATCGTATAATAAAAAAATTCGCAGTAAATGACTAACAAATCAAATTTAATTTTTTCATGACTTCAAAAAAACTTTTTACATTAGACGAGGCCAACGCCCTTATTCCGCAACTGTTGGACTGGGTTCCTGAAATTCAAAAGTTATCGGGTTCCATGAATCGAGATTTTCCTGATATCCGCAACGCGAGAGAAAAGGCCAAGTGGAATGGTGGCAGTGTGGAAGGAGCCGGTTATCTGAATGTGGTTTTAAAATATAATCATCTGATTCAGGAGATCGAATCGATTGGATGTGAGATTAAAGGTATTCGCGAGGGGCTGGTGGATTTCCCCTCTATCCGGGAAGGACGAGAAGTTTATCTTTGTTGGAGAATGCCTGAAAAAGAGATTCGCTTTTGGCATAGTTTGGAAGCCGGTTTTTCCGGGCGTCAACCTATTTAGTTTTCTTCGAGTGCTCTGCAAAAATTTTTCTGACCTGCTGAACAATTTTGGAATTTCCCACCACGGCGGTTCCCTCTTCAATGCTGGCTTTGCTTCCAGAGAAATTTGCAAACCGGCCACCGGCTTCTTCTACTAGTATTTTGCAGGGGGCGTAGTCCCATATTTTTGCGAGCGGATCAACCATCACATCCACGACTCCGCGTATCGCCATTAAGTGACCAAAGGCATCTGGATAGGTTCTCACGATTCCAGCTTCCTGATTCAGGCGGTTGTATAAGAATGTACATTTTTCACTGCGAAAACAATAATGGTCTGCAACAGCAATAAAAGCCCCCTTCAATCTAGACTGAGGAGAAACTTTGAGAGCCTCTCCATTTGAGAAGGCACCTTTTCCTTTTACAGCCCAGGCCGTTTCACCCAGAGCAGGCAGCTCAATGATGCCAAGCACGGGTTCTCCCTTGTACAGAAGGGCTATCATGGATGCGAAAAGGGGCAACCCTCTTATGAATGACCGGGTTCCATCTACAGGGTCAATGGTCCAGACCCATTCTGCATTCTCATTATGATTGCCGAATTCTTCTCCGATGATTCCGTGGTCGGGAAAGTGCTGTGAAATTTTTTTGCGCAGAATCTCTTCTGCTTTTCGGTCTGCAATGGTAACAGGGCTCTCGTCGGCTTTGAGGTCGATTGAGAACTGTCCACGGTACCACTTTAAAACTTCCTTCTTAGCGGGTTTCATAAAGGATAATGCGGCGTCTTTAACTTCCAGTAAAATCATTGTTGTAATAACCTTATGGTTAGGAAAACATCCAGATAAAAAGGCAGGGAAAATAACGTTGCTTTAATCACTGTATAAATTATAATCATCTCTTTGAAAAACTTATCGCTTTATATTCCCGGGATCAAAAAATATGCGTGACAAGAATCTAATGATTGCAATTATAGGTTGTTTTGCGATCACTGTTCTATTTTTACTGGTCATCATTTGGGAGATTAAAAAATCCATTGACCATGATAAGAGAGTACAACAAATAGTCAAAAAAACCAACGATGTGGAAGTGGCCGACAATAGAGATTTCAGTATCTATGAAACTCTGGTTGGGGAAGATGGCCGAGAAATGGTTCTGGTGCCTGAAGGTATTTTCTCACGCGGGTCCGA
>JAJDBI010000010.1 GCA_029261435.1 Nitrospinaceae bacterium | reverse complement strand
CGAACAGAATAACTGATAATGAGGCAGCTGAACAACTTCAGTCACAACGACAATTACTGTTTAAAATGATATTTGAGGGCTGTAGCAAGAGTGCATAATGTGATCAACCCTTTAGACTCATTTCTCTATTGGAATATACTGGGTCGGTGTGTTTGGTAATTTTTTGCCGATTGAGACAATTGATCATACGCTGATGGATCTTCCATAAGTTGATTGTATTCTCCCTTGGTCAGTGTAATCGCAAAGCCGCTTGGTGAATCTATTGCAGCAGAACCAGCTGCACTCGCAGTTTCTTCACTTTCATCAATTTTACTGATATCTTCAATCGCATATTGTGCGGCTGCAGATGCACCTGCATGCATCCCAGCTTGCTCTAATGCTCTTTGCATTGTTTCTGCTTCAGATGTTGTTTTAAATATCAATTGCACTTGGCCTGGTGTTGAGATTTGTTTTTTTGTTTCTTGTAATAGCGTAGCTAATGGTGAAATTGATTCAGATGCGGTAAATAAACGAGGTTTTTTAATATTATCAAACCCTGCCACAATAGATGAAGCACTAGCACCTTTTGTCAGTCGCCCTGCTGGCGATACGGCAGTAACTTTGTTACGCAAATGAGCAGGGAATAAATCTCGAACTCTCTCAAATCCACCTTGCTGAGCCTGACTAACGTAAATATGTTCTAAGATATCACATTTACTAAAAGCACTGTCACTAATCTTAATCACACTATCTGAAATCGTCAAGGCAGTTAATCTATGGCAGCCAGCGAAGGCATAACCACCAATCATTGTCACACTATCTGGAATCGTCACAGTGGTTAATCCTATGCAATTTGAAAAGGTACAATCACCAATTGTTGTCACGTTGTCTGGAACTACAAGGGTGCTTAATTTACTGCAGCCATTAAAAATAAAGCTACCAATATTAGTCACACTACCTGGAATCGTTACAGTGGTTAATCCTCTGCAGTTAGAAAAGGCATGATCACTAATCGTTGTCACGCCTTCTGGAATCGTAAGCGCGGTTAGTCCAATGCAATTATGAAAGGCATAACTGCCAATCGTTGTCACGCTTTCTGGTATCATGAGTGCGGTCAATCCACTGCAGTTATAAAAAGCTCTGAAAGCAATCATTGTCACAATATCTGAAATCATCAGACTAGTTAATCCTATGCAGCCATAAAACGCATTATCACCAATCGTTATCACGCTATCTGGAATCGTCAAGCTGGTTAATCCTATGCAGCCATAAAACGCATTCTCACCAATCGTTGTCACGCTATCTGGAATTGCCACAGTGGTTAATCCACTGCAGCCAAAAAAGGCACTATCACCAATCGCTGTCACTCCTGCTGGAATTACGAAAGTACCGTCAGGATTAATGTCTTGATTTGTTACTTGCGTTAATGTTCCACTATCAATTTTCATAAATTTATCCTTTATTAGAAAATATTATTTTAAAACAATTTTATACACCTGCTAGAGCCGGTGTGATTGCAAATCCTTTGTCGATTGAGACAACTGGTCATACGCTGATGGATCTTCCATAAACTGATTGTATTCTGTTTTAGTGAGTGTAATCGTATAACTGCTTGATGTATCTGATGCGGCAGTGCTGGCGGCACTTGCAGTTTCTTCAATTTCATCAGCCTTGCTAAGTTCTTCAATCGCATATTGTGCTGCAGCAGATGCACCTGCATATATCCCAGCTTGTTTTAGTGCTCTTTGCATTGTTTTTGCTTCAGACATTGTTTTAAATATCAATTGCACTTGCCCTGCCGTTGAGATTTTTTTATCTGTTTCTTGTAATAACGTAGTTAATGGTAAAGCCGTTTCAGATACAGTAAATAAACGAGGTCTTTTCACATTATTAGGACGTGGTACAATAGATGAAGCACCAGCACGCTTAGTCAATCGCCCTGCTGCTAACACGACAGCGACTTTGTCACGCAAATCAGCGGGCAATAAATCTTGGATTTTTTCAACTCCCCCTTCCTGAGTTTGACTAACGTAAATGTGTGCTAAGGCATCACAATGATTAAATGCAGTGGCATTGATCGTAGTCACAGTATCTGTAATCGTAAGTGTAGTTAATCCAATGCAGCGAGAAAAGGCACCGCTACCAATCGTAGCCACGCTATCTGGAATCGTAAGCATGGTTAATCCTCTGCAACCATTAAAGGCATTGTTACCAATCGTAGCCACGCCATCTGGAATCATAAATGTGATTAATCCAGTACACTCAAAAAAGGCACTACTACCAATCGCTATGACGCTATCTGGAATCGTAAGCGTAGTTAATCCTCTGCAGCCAGAAAAGACACTGCCAGCAATCGTTGCCACGCCTTTTGGAATCTTAAACGTGGTTAATCCTCCGCAGCCTTCAAAGGCACCGTTACCAATCGTTACCACGCTATCTGGAATCGTCAGGCTAGTTAACCCAATACAATTACAAAAGGCACTGCTACCTATTTTAGTCACGCTACCTGGAATCGTCACAGTAGTTATTCTATAGCAGCCAAAAAAAGCCATCGCACCAATCGTTGTCACGCTATCTGGAATCGTGAGCGTGGTTAATCCACTGCAACTATGAAATGCACCGTCACTAATCATTGTCACGCTATCTGGAATCGCAAGCGTAGTTAACCCAGCACAATACTGGAAGGCATGGTCACCAATCGCTGTCACTCCTGCTGGAATTACGAAAATACCGTCAGGATTAATGTCTTGATTTGTTACTTGCGTTAATGTTCCACTATCAATTTTCATAAATTTATCCTTTATTAGAAAGTATTATTTTAAAACAATTTTATACACCTGCTAGAGCCGGTGTGATTGCAAATCCTTTGTCGATTGAGACAACTGGTCATACGCTGATGGATCTTCCATAAGCTGATTGTATTCTGCTTTAGTGATCTTAATCCCATAGCTGCTTGGTGCGTCTGATACAGCAGCTCCGCTTGCAGTTTCTTCACTTTCATCAGCATTTCTAATTTCTTCAATCGCATATTGTGCAGCAGCAGAGGCACCTGCATGCATCCCAGC
>JAJDBI010000009.1 GCA_029261435.1 Nitrospinaceae bacterium | reverse complement strand
AGCGGTCAAGAGCCCTATTCTCTAGTCATGTTATTAAAAAATGAATTTCCCCAACTCAATTCATGGAAAATAAATTTTTCTGCTAGTGACCTCTCCAACCAAATGCTCAATCGGTGCAAAAGTGGTATTTACAGTCAATTGGAAATCAACCGTGGTCTACCGGCACCACTTATGGTCAAGTATTTTGAACGACTTGGAACCGAATGGCAGGTCAAGGAAGAGCTTCGTAAAATGATCCAGTTTCGCATTATCAACCTTTCCGAAAGATGGCCAACCATGCCGCAACTTGACCTTGTCATGATGCGTAATGTTCTCATCTATTTTGATGTTGAAATGAAAAAGGATATCCTGGGACGAGTTCGCAAACTCCTTAGGCCGGATGGTTATCTATTTCTGGGAGCGGCTGAAACCACACTCAACCTAGATGAAAATTTTGAGAGAATGCCTTTCAAACAATCCGGTTGTTATCGTTTAAAACAGGGATAAATGCCATGCAATTATATGAGACTGAGATTTGCCAATACACGGAAAGCATTTGGAAGAACATACTTGATCTCGATGTAAAAAAAATAGAAGAGGATTACGACCCTTCAGATGGAGAAAGCATTCTTGCCGGGTGTGTCCATATTTCAGGGGAATGGGAAGGTGCCGTCACACTCGATTGCCCAGCTGAATTGGCCAAAAAGGTCGCATCCATCATGTTCCAACTAACGGAGGATGAATTAAGTTCAGACCTTATTCAGGATGCTCTGGGAGAGCTTACCAATATGACTGGAGGCAATCTAAAGTCTCTATTACCAGAACCTTGTTACCTTTCTCTCCCGGCTGTGTCCATGACTGAACATAGATTAAAAATACCGGGTAGTGAGTTGACAACTAAAGTCACATTCAAATGCTGGGGATATAAATTCAAGGTATCGATTTTGAAAAAAGTAAACGGTGATTAACTCCAGAATAATTGCAAGGGTTTGCCTGCCACACTCGGCTACTTATAAATATGAAGTAGAATTGTAAAAACCCTGCTAACCAGTTCTTTATCCCGATTAACGTCTTTAGGGAATTTCTCTGTGCAGTTTTTAGAAAAAGAAATTCAGCAATACACCCAGTTAGTCTGCTCTACAATATTAGGCATTGAGGTTCACCCCCTACCCGGTCAATATGAAACGTCCCCTTCAGAAACATTCACGGGAAGCGTTCAAATTACAGGAAAATGGAATGGAGGCCTCCTGCTATCCCTTCCCTCATCTCTGGTCGACAAGTTAGCAGAAACCTTATTTTCCCTCGAATCAGGAAAAGCCTCTACGGAGGATAGGAAAGACGCCGTGGGTGAATTGATCAACATGATTGGAGGGAATATCAAGGCACTCTTACCTCAACCCTGCACACTTTCAGTGCCCCATTTAGGACCGGAAGGACAAAACTTAAATTTTCCTTCTGCAAAAAGGGTGACTCACTGCCAATTCAAGTGCCAAGGGAAAACCTTCGGCTTATCGATGTATGAGGAGGTAGAAACTTCTAAAAAAGACACCTGACCACTGGCTTAAAACAACAATAAGGCTTGTAGTGCACTAAAGCACTCTGGAAAAGGTATTTGAGGCGGAATAGAATTGGTGGAGCACAGCTAAAAAAAAACTTATGCTTTTCTTTTCAGGCCAGCATGTTCATCGATTTCCTTATCGACTGTATCAATGTCCTTTGAATTATATCGGACAAGGTTCTGCAAATGCTCATAACTTTCAAGCTCTACTTCTGAAAACTCAATGCAGAGGTCTTTATCAGTAACACGCCCAATCTTCCCCTTCATATCAACATGAATCGCAGGCTCCACACCTTCTAAAAACACCGAAACATCACATAAAGTCCCCAAAGGTAAAGTCTTGCCCTGATGTTGAAGTGATATCCCTACCATACTCAAGTCGTGAGTCTCATGAGTTTTTATCACAGCGTTTTCTGAACGCACTTCAACCCAAACTTTAATAGGAACCCGGGTGAACTCCCTGCCATCACCTTTATTACTTTCAGTCATATCAAAAAACCTGATGATTAGTATCAAACCCGATTATAACGCATTCAGAAAGAAAAACGAGGTAATTTTATTCATATCAGGCATTTACCCAATAAATCAAAATAATTCATTTATTTCAATAAGCTTATGACCTTTACTTCCCCCAAAGACCTTAAAAATTTAAGCAAAAAACACCTCCGTCAGCTTGACATCACCTATCAGGAGTCTTATTTATCTTTCAGATTTGCATGAAAGGAATAGCCCCCATTTACTCAAAACAGTAAATTTACAGGTATTTATAAAAACAAGGAAAGGATCATAGATCATGGGAAAAATCGTAGGCATTGACTTAGGCACCACCAACTCAGTGGTTGCCGTTATGGAAGGAAGCGAACCTAAAGTTATCCTCAATGAAGAAGGTAGTCGAACCACTCCTTCTGTCGTCGCATTTACCAAAGAGGGTGAAATACTAGTAGGCCAGGTGGCAAAAAGACAGGCTATCGCAAACCCGGAAAACACGATTTTCTCCATCAAACGTTTCATGGGCCGATCTCTGAATGAAGTATCGGAAGAAATGAAAATGGTTCCTTACGAAGTCATTCAAGGTTCCAAAAGTGAAGTACGTATTAAAGCCGGCGAAAAGTCCTACACTCCACCCGAAATATCGGCCATGATTCTGCAGAAATTGAAGAAATCCGCAGAGGCTTATCTCGGCCAACCTGTTACGGAAGCCGTTATCACCGTCCCCGCGTATTTCAATGATGCACAACGTCAGGCAACCAAAGATGCTGGTAAGATTGCGGGACTTGAAGTGAAACGTATTATCAATGAACCCACCGCTTCTGCACTAGCTTACGGGCTTGATAAGAACAAAGATCACACCATCGCAGTTTATGATTTTGGTGGTGGAACTTTTGATATTTCAATCCTTGAAGTCGGCGACAATGTTGTAGAAGTTAAAGCTACTAATGGTGACACCCATTTAGGTGGAGACAACTTAGACCAACGTGTCATCAACTGGTTGGTAGATGAGTTCAAAAAAGAGCAGGGAATTGATCTTTCTAAAGACAATATGGCTCTGCAAAGACTGAAAGAGGCGGCTGAAAAAGCCAAGATAGAACTTTCAACCACCACTGAAACCGATATCAACCTTCCTTTCATCACAGCAGATGCGGGAGGACCTAAACATCTTAATATAAAAATTTCTCGTTCTAAGTTTGAAGGAATGATTGATGATCTGCTGGATAAATCCAAAACTCCATGCGTTCAGGCCATGAAAGATGCAGGAGTGAAAGCAGACCAGGTTCATGAAGCCATTCTCGTTGGAGGTTCCACCCGGGTCCCGAAGGCACAGGATCTGGTTAAAACTCTTTTTGGCAAAGAACCTCATCGTGGCGTTAACCCTGACGAAGTGGTTGCACTGGGTGCGGCAGTTCAGGCAGGTGTCCTTTCCGGTGACGTGAAAGATATCCTTCTTCTTGATGTCACGCCACTATCTCTTGGAATTGAAACACTGGGGGGAGTCACTACAAAACTTATCGAACGGAATACCACTATCCCTACCCGCAAGGCTGAAACCTTTTCAACTGCAGCGGACAACCAGCCTTCGGTAGAAATCAATGTTATTCAGGGTGAACGTGAGATGGCAAAGGATAACCGGTCGCTCGGGAAATTTCATCTCGATGGAATCCCACCGGCTCCTCGCGGCGTTCCACAGGTTGAAGTGACTTTCGATATTGATGCAAATGGAATTTTGCATGTTGGCGCTAAAGACAAAGGCACTGGCAAGGAACAAAAAATCACCATTACCGATTCAACCGGCTTGAAAGAGGACGAGATCGAACAAATGGTTAAAGACGCTGAAGCAAATGCCGATGCCGATAAGGAAAGAAGAGAATCCATTGATGTCAAAAATCAACTCGACTCTGTTCTTTACAGCACGGAAAAAACTCTGAAAGAGAATAAAGAGAAGCTCAAAGAGGAAGATGTCAAGGAAGCCGAGGAAGCCGTCGAAGAAGCCAAGAAACATCTCGAAGGCGATGTCGCTACCATGAAAGAGCAGATCGAAAAAATCAATCAGGTTGCTCACAAACTTGCCCAAAACATGTACTCCCAAGCTCAGGAAGAAGGAGGAGAAACACCACCTGATGGTGAAACAGGGGCAGGTCCTGAGAGCGATACTGAAAATAAGTCCGACGATGATGTTGTCGATGCCGAGTTTGAGGATATCGGTAAAAAATAACATTGCCCAATCACGTGCCCTCGAATTCTTCGGGGGCACGATTTTTTTCTCCCTAAATACGAACAACCCCTATGCCAAAAAAGAAAACTAAGTCATCTGATGAATCTAATGAAGAACCCGTCATCAACATTGTAGATAGAAGATCGTCTCTGATTGACGAAGAAGCTGGAGATGAAACCCATAACAATATTGACGAGCGTCTACCCAGTTACGTCGAACAACTCAAGCTAGAGGTGGAAGAAAAAGATAAACGTCTTCGTGAATACATTGCGGCCTATAAAGAGAAGACCGGAGAGAACGACGATTTCCGCAAGCGTCTCGAGAAAGACAATGACGTTCGCCTTGATCAGTTCAAGGCCAATCTATTCGCGCGTTTGGTTCCGATCCTTGATAACTTGAATCGAGCCGTTCAAACCACCGGAGCAAACAATGATATCGAAGCCATTCACCAGGGTGTGGGAATGGTTTCCAAACAGTTTGCACGGGAACTCAAGAATAATGGAGTAGAAGCAATCGAAACGCAAAACAGAAAGTTCAACCCTCAAACTGACGAAGTGGTCATGACAGAGGAGACCAACGATCCTGAGCGAGATAATATGATTGTCGAAGAATTAGAACCGGGGTATATATTTAAAGAAAAACTGATCAAGGCAGCCCGAGTAAAGGTGGCCCACCTTAAAACCCCGTAGGACTCTTTCTGATCAAGAAACTCAAAAATAACACTCAGTATCACGCCTGATGGCAGGCAGATAATATAAAAATTCATTATTTCAATCTTTCTGGAAAATAACAACTCATGAGCCAACGTGATTATTATGAAGTACTAGGCGTTTCTAAAAGCGCAAGTGAAAGTGAACTAAAAAAAGCCTACCGTCAACAAGCCCTCAAATACCACCCCGACAAAAATCCCGGCGACAAACAGGCAGAAGACAAGTTCAAGGAAGCTTCCGAGGCTTACGGAATCCTGAAAGATCCAGAAAAAAGACAAGTCTATGACCAGTTCGGTCATGATGGCTTAAAGGGAAGCGGTTTTGGTGGCCCCAGTGGATTCGAAGATATCTTCTCCCAGTTTGGCGATATATTCGGTGACTTCTTTGGTGGAGGTGGTGGGCAACAGCGAACCGGAGCGGACCTGCGTCTCGATATCTCCATCACTTTTGAGGAAGCTGTTTTTGGCGCCGAAAAGGAAGTGGAAGTCAGCAAGCATAATCCCTGCGGAACCTGTCGGGGCTCGGGGGCTAAACCCGGTTATAGCCCTCAAGCCTGTCGAACCTGCCGAGGAACAGGTCAGGTCATCCGTGCACAAGGATTTTTTAGTGTCCAGTCCACTTGCCCTGATTGCCGAGGTGCCGGACAAACAATCACCCATCCCTGCTCCGAATGTCGTGGAGATGGACGAGTTCTTAAAAACAAAAAATTATCCATCAATATTCCAGCAGGTGTAGATGATGGTTCCCGCCTACGGTTAAGGGGTGAGGGCGAACCTGGACCGCAGGGTCTTCCAGCGGGAGACCTTTATGTCATCATGCATGTAGCCGCCCACGAGTCCTTCCACCGGGAAGGTCACGATATCCATTGCCGATTGATGTTGACATTTTCCCAGGCAGCATTGGGTGCAGAAATACAAGTTCCACTGCTTGATGAAGGGAAAACACAAGTCATATCTGTCCCTGCCGGTGCACAAACGAATGAGAGTTATCGCATACCAGGTGCTGGTATCCCACAATTACGAGGACATGGCAGAGGCGATCAGATCATCCATTTCATTGTGGAAACTCCCAGAAAACTGAACAAAAGACAGAAGGAACTTTTCAAAGAGTTGTCGGAAATAGACGGCAACCCCGTCAAGGAAACACTGAAGGGTTTTTTCCAGAAATTAAGAATGTAGGTAATTACTTAATTCAATAAAGGCTTGAATATTTCTCCGCCCTTCACAAAAGATTTTCTAATCAAATAAATCCCGATTTCATTGCTCCCCTCTTTGAAAGCTATTTCGGGCAAAAAGGCCAGGATTTTCTCTTGGTCCTTCAATTTGACAATCGGCGATACAGCCCTAAAAACATCATTCACGCAAACCAATGCAGTCCAGTCATCTCTATTTTCAATACCTGTAATTCGACCGTGAACAATTGCAGGAAAAAAACCTGGGCCAGTCTCAACTCGTGAGCCTAAATCCAGCTCTACACGAACATCCTCCATTGACAGAATCGTGAAGTTTGAAACAGGTTTATCCATGAAAACCCGGCTCTTTTCATCCTGCAAGCGAAAATTATCCCAACCTTCAAACTTACCAAAAAAATCATGCTTTCTTTTCACTCCAGCCAGTAATTTATCCTTCAAGTTACCTGGAACTTGAAAAGCTTGCATATCAAGATCATGAATAACTCTTTCGCGTTTTTCGAAAGGCACATCCAATAAGGAATGTCCTTCCATTTCCCATGGCACTTTAATATCCAGGATATCCGCAAGTGTCGGGAAAATATCTAATAAAGTTGCAGGGAGATCGCTCAACGCCCCTTTCTCCTGTCCAGGTAATTTTATAAAAAGCGGTACTGATGCGATATCGGCAATCGAGTCTGCCATCACCTTTCTCCGATAGCCACCTTCTCTAATATTGACACCATGATCTGCCGCCAAAATAAACAATGCGGAGTCTAAAACCTTGTTGTCTTCAAGCCGCTTCATCAATAACCCTAGCAAGTAATCCGTATAACCCACCTGACTCATAAGTTTTTGATATTGAATTTTTACCAACCAGTCATCATCCTCCCAGAACCCTTCTCGGGGAGACTTCTCATTAAGGCCCAGCATGTCAAATTCCCCGTCGAGATCGTATTTTGCTCCCGAAGGTAAATAGCGATAGGGTCTGTGTGGGAATAGGATATGCAAAAAATAAAAGTTTTTACCACTTGTAAAAGCGGTCTCATTCAGGAACTTTTTAAAAATATCTTCTCGCCCCTCATAGAATTTCTCATCAAAACCTGGCTCGAATAAAGGAATATTGAATTCTTTTTTCACAAAATTCTCTGTCGCCTTTGAGCCAAAAATATCCTCACCGTTGCGCCCCCAAAAGTTTTTATAATTTTCAGAAATAGCCGGCACTCCAAAGCTCTTAGGCTGTGGAAGAAGCAGGTTTAGATAAACCGCACTGATATCCTTCCAGAACAATTCAACCTTCCCCATTCCTTCGACCTCCTTATCATTCAAACATATATGCGGAGGACACAACCTGATCGTTGACTCATACCCAGTCACATCATAGTCATTTGCAAATAGGGTAAACAGGTTTCTAGGATAATTTCTGTATGTACCCAAGAGATTAGGGTTGTGCTTTATACCCGTGAGGATGCTACTTATCGAGTGAATGGTCCAGGCATAATCAGCAGAAGCATTGCGAAACCAATTTGACTTCCCTGCAAGTCGTGAAAAATTTGGGAAGGCCTTCTCATCAATCTTCAATTCATCATTCAAAAGTGCAGAAAGAGGGAATTCATCAAGCAAAAGAAATATTACCGGCGTATTTGAAGAAATTGAAACAACAGGATATTCTTCTTGTGGTGGTTCAGGAACAGCAAGAACAAAAATTTTAGGCTCAAAAAAAAATAAAGCCGGAAAAACAATGATTGCCGGAGAAATATAATTCAAAAATAATCTTGGTGCCAAAAGCTTTCCATAAAGTAATGAGAAAACGACCCCAAGAAAACCCACCACAAGGAATGCTCCAGAAATACTTTCACCCGTCACCCTTGTCACAAAAGGAAGTAGCACTAAAGCAACAAGAAGAGCTATAAAACTCCTGACACCTAAATCGTGCCTTCTACCAGATAAATATAAAATGAAGGTCGCCCCTCCAGCAATTACAAGGGGAAACACAAAAGAAATCATACTTATCATCACGAAAAAATCGTTTGGCTCAGAACTGTGCGCCAAAAAGAAGTTGGGTTCCTTGGAAAGGACACCATATAATGGAGACAATGCCAGTCCAGCAAGGACAAAAATATGAAAAAATGTTTTTCGAAATGAACCCATGAAGAGCATCCTGAATGATTTTTCAAATGCTATTGTAAGATTATCTATTCATCCCAACAAGGCTAATTTAGGTACTTGATAATATGAAACATGTTTTCTTCTTTTTTATTTTTTTTGTAATTTTTGTCGAACCTGTTTATTCCTATCTCGATCCAGGTACAGGCAGTATGCTGGCACAGTTGGTTATGGGTGGAGTGGCTGGTGTACTCGTGGTTTTTAAACTCTATTGGAAAAAAGTAAAAAGTTTTTTCATCAAGACAAATTCAAATCCTGAAAAGGATGACACTTCTCAAAAGGAGTAACTCCATTGAGTCTCACCCCCGACCCCGCTTCGTTTCGCGATCCTGCCGGCAGAATTTTCACAAAAAACAAACGAATCTTTCGACTCGTTTCCGCTCGGGGTGCTCATAATTACCAGATAGTTCGTGATACAAAATTTATTTCAAAGATGGCAGGACTTGATAAAATCATCGAGACCCTTGAGGTCGATCCCAGCATTATTGATGACCCCGACCTCACTCCTCATTATGTATTAGAACACCCTCGCTTGCCTTTTATCTCATATCCTTACGAGTGGTGTTTCCCAATGCTTAAAAAGGCAGCCCTGCTACACCTCGAACTTCAATTGCAAGCCCTGGATGAAGGACTGATGTTTTCCGATGCAAGTGCTTATAATATTCAGTTCAAAGGCACGCAACCCATCTTCATCGACAGTCTATCTATTCAGCCATACCGAGACGGACAGATTTGGGAAGGTCACCGACAATTTTGTGAACAGTTTTTGAACCCACTTTTATTAAGAAGCCTTATGGGAATCACCCACAATGCCTGGTATAGCGGTAACCTCGAGGGCATACCCTCCGGCGAACTAAGTAAAATGTTGCCTTGGTATAAAAAGTTTTCCCGTAATTTATTCCTACATATTGTTTTACCCTCTCGATTAAATAATCTAGCTAAAAATGAAAAAGCTGACACTTTATCCAGCATGAGCCATAAGCTGCCGAGGGAAACTCTAACTAAAATATTCACACAGCTTTTCACCTGGATAGGAAAATTGGAACCTCTTTCATCTTCAAGTTCCATATGGGGCGATTATAGTTCCATCCATTGTTATGAACCCGAAGAGGTTGCCGAAAAACAAAACTTTGTTTCAAATTTTATTCAGAAAACACAACCCGAAATTGTTTGGGACCTTGGATGCAACACCGGAGAATACTCAGAACTTGCACTAAGATCAGGAGCCAAGCAAGTTATCGGATTTGATTTCGACCAGTTAGCCCTGGAAAAATCATTTGAACGAGCTGAGAGAAATTGTTTGAACTTTCTACCATTATTTCTTGACGGCGCAAACCCAAGTCCCAGTCAGGGATGGAACTGTCAGGAGCGAAAAAGTTTTCTGGACAGAAAAAATGCTGATGCCGTATTAGCTTTAGCCTTTGAACATCATCTTGCCATAGGGTGTAACATTCCTCTTGACCAGCTTATTGATTGGCTCATAAACCTTGCTCCCTGTGGTATCCTGGAATTCATCCCAAAAGAAGACCCTAATTTAAAGTTGATGCTTCGTCGTCGAGAAGATATTTTCGACAATTACTGTGAAGACTCCTTCCGCAATATTTTGGAACAAAAATGTCGCATTATATGCTCAAAAATTATTTCCAAATCAAACCGCACTCTCTATTGGTTTGAACGACCGACATCTTAACGTTTCTTCAGCCCAATCCATCAGAGCCCTAAAGTTGTATGTCTTGAAAGAATGTTTTTCCTCACCAGCCCTAAAGTTAACAAATCTACATTAAGAATTTTTAATTCCGTGTTCATTGACATTTAATATTCATATCTTATTCTTATTTAGCAACAACATGATAATCATGAAGTGTCTTGTCACTTAAATAATTTAATTGAGTTGGAGGATTTCCATCATGACGCAAAAATTTAAAATTCCTTTCGTAGTTACTCTTTTCACTCTGATGGTCCTACCACTTTCTTATGGAATTGGAACTTCAGGTTTTTTCACCGCCGATTCTGCATTTGGCCTTAGCACAAAAACCAACCCTGTCGGCACCAACCTGATTGTGGATATCGCTAAAAACAAAAATCCAGCTGTGGTGTTTGTTACATCAAAAACAAAAATTCAACCTGCAAAAGGAAATGGTCCTTTCGGCCAGTTCTCACCACCACGAGGTAATGGACCATTTGGACAGTTTTCTCCTCAACCGAGAGGCAGAACACCCCGCCCCGGTCCTGAAGGTGGAACCGGCACCGGATTCATCATCGACAATGAAGGATTTATTCTGACTAATAATCATGTCGTGGAAGGTGCAGACATTATAAAAGTAACTCTGCAGAACGAAAAAGAATATGAAGCCCAGCTTATCGGTTCCGATCCCAAAACAGACATCGCACTGATAAAAATTGTTCAGGATAATGGAGCACAAACCTCTTTCCCGTACTTGTCCATGGGCGATTCAAGACAAGTGGAAGTGGGTGAATGGGTGGTTGCAATTGGAAACCCATTCGGATTGGACCATACAGTAACCACAGGCGTGGTCAGTGCCAAAGGTCGAAATATCGGTGCAGGACCTTATGACGAGTTCATTCAGACTGATGCTTCCATTAACCCTGGAAATAGTGGTGGTCCCTTGCTGAACATGAATGGAGATGTCATAGGGATCAATACGGCAATCTATTCCGGTAGCGGTGGAAATGTAGGCATTGGTTTTGCCCTGCCTATCAATATGGCTATAGATATTCTTGACGATTTGAAACAGAAAGGCAAGGTCACACGCGGCTGGCTTGGAGTCATGATTCAGAGAATCACTCCAGAGCTGCAAGAGTCTTTCAAACTCAAAAACTCACAGGGTGCCCTGGTCAATGATATTGCTCCCAATGGTCCTGCCGACCTTGGAGGCATGAAGCGCGGCGATGTCATAACCCGGTTTGATGGTGTTGAAATTGCTTCCATGGAAACACTTCCCAAGCAAGTCGCATCAATAAAACCGGGAGAGTCTGTAAAAGTAGAAGTAATTCGTGAAGGTGTATCCAAAGTTCTCAATATCAAGATTGAGCCTATGAAGGAAGAAAAACCCGCCTGATTCCCCGAGCCTGCTAGTGCAGGCTAACCTCCGAGGGGGACTGCTTTGTCAAGGGTAGTCCCCCTTTTTTCTTATTCAGAAAGATTATTTTAGGAATTGACTGTGAGGAAGCTGCGTTTCACCCATGAGGTGAAGGTCTACCGATCTTGCGGCTTCGCGACCTTCAGCAATGGCCCAGACTACCAGTGATTGCCCTCGTGTCATATCCCCGGCAACAAAAACCCCATCCACGCTGGTCATTTTATTATCATCACAGGCTACATTCCCACGCTCATCCAAATCCATCCCCAACTCGACAAGCATCCCTTCATGGATAGGATGGACAAAACCCATAGCCAGTAAAACCAGTTCGACTTCTAATTCAAACTCAGACCCAGGCACTTCCTTCATTTGCGGGCGACCCGTTTTAGGATCTGGATCACCAAACTCAATCTTCACACCATGAATTTTGGTGACTTTTCCATCCTTGCCAGAAAACTTTTTAGTGGATACGCAGTATTCTGTAATCTTATCTTTGCCCTCTCGTTCATTAGCCTCTTCATGTGAAGAGGAAACCCGAAACACTTTCGGCCATTGCGGCCACGGGTTATTGTCATTCCGCTCTCGAGGCGGTTCTGGCAAAAGCTCAAACTGATAAACATTTTTGGCACCCTGCCGGAGAGAGGTTCCAAGACAATCCGAACCCGTATCCCCACCACCGATGATTAAAACATTCTTGTCTTTGGCAGTGATAGATATTTCATCAGGAATTGTATCACCCTCATTACGTTTATTCTGTTGCGGGAGAAAATCCATCGCAAAGTGAATACCTTTAAGCTCCCGACCTTCCACAGGAATATCACGAGGCTTCTGAGAACCACCACAAAGCACGACTGAATCAAATTCACTATTCAATTCGTTCGCCGACTTGTTAACCCCGACATTGACTCCG
>JAJDBI010000008.1 GCA_029261435.1 Nitrospinaceae bacterium | reverse complement strand
ACTGGTCATATTGATGCCGCTTTTTCTTGTCGCTTAAAACTGCATAGGCTTCACTAACTTCTTTGAATTTGTCCTCGGCCTTTTTATTACCCTCATTTCGGTCAGGGTGATATTGCAATGCTAGTTTACGATATGCTTTTTTGATTTCACTGTCTGAAGCACCATTAGGGAGACCCAGAACAGAATAGTAGTTTTTCATATGCCTAATATCTTGATAAATAAGGAGTAATTAGATAGACTATTGTTGGTTATTTAATAATTATTATATACCGCATGACGATGAAAAGTGCAGTGAAAAATAATTTCATAATTTTATTTGCCATCCTTTTAGGTGGTTGCGGAGGCTATCTACCTGCAGAGAGAACCCACTGGCCCATAAATCAGGAAGAGAGACATTCCTGGTATCCACCCGATGAAACCATTCTGTCGGCTAGAAGAGCTGACCAAATATGGCTGGATGACCTAACCCAGGAAATTGAGATTCTTTTCGTTAACCATGCTTCCTTTTCTAATCGAGAACTCGCTCTGTTTGAATCCATGAACCAAATTAATCCTAAGATTGATTCGATGAGTTCTAATTATGGTCAACAGATTAACTCTGAACGCGAACGAAAACTGCAAATGCAGAAAGATCTCGAAATGTCAAAAGTTGGCTTTACCACCGCAGAGATAAAACTGAAGAATATAATGGCCGTTAAGCCACCCATTATTTTTTCAATCGCGGACTATAATTCAGCAATGAAAAGCTTTCGAGATGGTCAATTCAAAAAGAGTTTGAAATTGTTTCTAAAACTTAAAAAACAAAACCCACCATTATTTTTAAAGGATAATATTCAATTTGCTATGGGGTCGGCCAATTTCCGTTTAAAAAAATATCTCACTGCTACGAAACATTTCCAGAAAATACTGGATAATTATGCCCAGGGTGACAAGAGGTTTATTTCTTATTTTATGCTGGGAATTATTCATAACCTCCAGGGAGAAAAAAGCCGTGCAATTTTTTTACTTGAAGAAGCTCTTGGTAAAAATCCTCCAGAGAAAATGCGCAATATGATCAACCGCTTAATCAATGTGATCAACGATGAATCTACCCATGTCGCAGGTTAACTCTACAGCCATTGACTTAGTTGTCGAAGAATGGCTGGGAGGCCCTGCAACTAATATCAGTCATGAACTTGGAAGCCCCATACTTATAAAGTTTTTTCAGGTCAATTGCCCCGGCTGCTTCACTCATGGAATTCCTGAAGTCCTTGAAGTCAGGAAGAAATTCTTAGATTCACCGTTAATTGTATGGGGACTGGCTACAGCTTTCGAAGATTTTCATCTTAACAATTTTGCGAACTTAATAAAACTGATGGACTCAGGGGAAGTGGTGGGAGAAACATTTGAGGCTTTAAGAGCTCAGGGATTACTCAATAATAACTGTCTCGATTATTCAATACCTTTCCCTGTTGCTTGGGACAAAGTAGTGCCGTATCAATCCGATGACTATTTATTGGACGCTCAAAAGTTCATAGAAAAAGACTTCCCGCAATTTGATACCTTTCCAACTAAAAACCAAAAACTTATTTTGAACCAAGTGGTGAATTATTTGAAAAATAAAAAATTTGAAGCGAAAACATTTGATGCTTATCAGCTTCAAGGAACACCTTCAACCCTGTTGATAGATAAAAATGGGATTCTAAGAGGAAAATGGTTTGGTTCTGGTTATGGTTTGGAGCAAGAAGTTGAAAAGCTTTTATTATTGTAAACCTTTGATATTTGTTGAGGTTGTATCACCGTTAAAGAGCGGATTAGGGGAGGGAGTAGCATTTATCGCGACCTTTCCCAATTCATTTCAGGAGAGCTGGTAAACGTCTATTGCATGAATTACTCAGAATCCATGTTTTTTGCGAGATTACTCTTTGTGTTGACCATGAAATTTTTCAACTCAAGCTTTCTATATAAACTCATATTCTCCTCGCGCAATTTCGTTTCGAACTCTTCCGCCTGTTTGAAGAGGTTGACCGCCTCTGGCATTTCATTTTGTTTCAGGTTGTTTTCTAAATCAGACTTCATTTTACCCCTCCTTATTGCTAACTAATTGAAATAATGGATTTTATATTTTAATTGCAAATTCAGTCTTTAGTCAATATAAAACATTGATAAATATTTAATTAAGTGCTTTTAAGTAACTATAGGCATAAAAAAGCAGTTGCTGTTTAATCTCATTGAGTCAGGATTCTATCAATTATGTCTTTTTTGAATTTTAAGCAGTTTATTAAAAAAATTGACCAATTAGAGGAAGCCAATATCCTCATGGCTGCTTTGGAGTTCAGGGTATTTACGCATTTAGGTAAGAAGCGTTTAACACATACTACCTTGGCAAAAAAAGCAGAACTCAAACCTGAAGGTGCTGAGGCGTTACTTAATGCTTTGGCCTCATTGGGTGCAATAAAAAAAACTGGCAACGCCTTTTTTAATGCCCCAGACAGTTATAAATATTTTTGTGAGCACAGCCCTCATTACAAAAAAGGCACAGTGTTTTTGCTGAGAGAGAACCGGGACGAATGGTCAGATTTGATCAATATTATTAAAAATGGCAGGAAGTTATCGGAATTTGGTGATGATGACCCGAAATTTCGTGAAACCTTCACTCATGCAATGCATGAAAGGAGTAGTAATTTTTCTAAGCCACTAGCAAATTTTATAACACGCAAGCCAGTTGGCAAACTTATCGATCTGGGAGGAGGTCCCGGTACCTATTCCGCTGAGATTTTAAATATTGATAAGTCAGCGCAAGCTGTATTGATTGACCGGGAGGCCAGCCTTAAAGTTGCAAAAACAATCATAAAAAAAACATCTATTTTAAAGAGATTTACTTTTGTTGCTGGAGACCTGTTTAAGGTCAGCCTTGGAATAGAAGCGGATACCGTTTTGTATTCAAACATACTTCATATTTATAGTGAATCTGAAAACTCAAGATTGTTTGAAAAAATTCACAAATCTCTCAAGCCGGATGGTCGTTTCATTTTGGTGGACATGTTTTTAAAAGATAACCGTACAGAACCCTTTGATGCTGCTTTGTTCTCTTTAACCATGTTGTTGTTTACAGCCACAGGAAGAACGTATAGCTTTAAGGAAACCGAAAAACTGTTGAAGAAGAATGGTTTTGGAAAATTCAAACATTGTAAGATTGGACAGGGAAGTAGTGTGATTGAAGCAAGAAAGATTTAATTTGGAGGAGAAAGAGACCTTTCAAAATTAACCCGCAGATACTCCACAGAATCCACCAGAACATTCAAAAACTTCAGATCCCGTTCATACTCTTCATCTAACAGGCTACAGTCTTTGAGCAGCTCTTTTTTATTCAATATCTGACTGTTAGATCGGTACCAATCTGAAAACCCAGCAAAGTCATAGTCTTGAAGTAATAAAGTTATCTCTTTATATTCAAGAATGCTTTTGTATAAGGAATCCATGTCATTCACAAATATTTGTTTCTGATCCTTTGACGGTTTGTCTACTTGTATTATTTTTTTAGCATTTACTTTTTCAGAAATATATTCCAAATTTTTTATCAGGCAATGTGTAGACTCATGCAAATCCTCAAGTGTACTTTTTCCCAGAGATATCGTTGGAATTAACGAGTCAATCTTTTTCTTAATTGAATTCCGACAATGACAATGAAGTGCTTCTCTTAATGAAAGATTCTTCATTCCTTTTATAGGCACACCTCCTTCTGTTGCATTAATAACGGTTTCATAGTTCTCCATGCTGCTTGAAAATATTTCTCGGTAACTATCCATGGCAATAGTGCTGGTGACCTGGCAACCAAATATGTCTATACACTTAGTTAGATTTTCACCAAAATTCAAATATTTTAAACGGTTCAAATCAGATAGTTGTTTATATCGACTTACTATATTGAGGCTGTCATCATAATAAAAGGAATATTTACAGTGCAGTCTTTGCTTGTGAAAAGATAAGTCCTGTCCAAGTAATATGATTGGAGAACAGGCTAAAAAACGGGCAAAGTTAAATGCCGAGTGCGCTACAGAAGTTGTTTTTCCCAAACTTCCTTTTGAGTCCGAGTACTTGTTGAACCATTTGGAAAGATGAATATCCAAATCAAAAACCATCTTTTTGGTAAGGAAATATTTTGGGATTACATTTGGTACTGCAGCATTATAAACAAGCCAGGTTTCACATGTGTCGACGAGGAAATCAAAGGATCGTATGGTTAAGTCATCAGGGTCAATCGAAATAACCACATCCGGTTGAATGTTGTTAAGAAGCAATGGTTTCAGAGCTGTTGCAACAGCAATAAGAAAAAAACCTTCGCGAGAAGATTTAAGAAGTTGAATATTTTTATCCAAAGACGGCCCTGCTGAACATATTATTGCAGGAATGTCAGGAAAACATCCTTTCAAAGATTTAATTCCGGGGCTATGCCTCAAGCATTCCTGGTTAGAAAAAATATTCTTATAATAAAGCTTGGAATGAATTGATTGTGTCTTTAAGTTGACTCTACTTTCCTTAAAATACTTTTCAATCTCATCATATATAAAACCATAATACTCAACATTTCTGTCGACAAGAGCCTTATGGCTAACAAGACAGTAATCGTTAAGAGTGAAGTTAGTTCGCTCAGGCTCCAACAAACGGTTTATCTCGCGAGGGTCTGCTTCAACAAAAAGCCTCACTCCAGGGTGCTCGAAAATCGGGGTGAAATCTGTCTCACGTATGGCGAGCGCAAATAACTCAGGATCTTTTTCAAATATATAAATTTTCGCATGTGTTGAGTTTTGCTTGATTATCTCACAAGCCTGGTATCCAAGGCCTAATCCAAGCACTATAAAGTTTATGGATCCACAAATTTTGAATCTCTCCAGATTACGAGTTGCCTCATTAACTGGATCATAAGTACTATCAATTTGTTTTTTTATGCCCCCTGGAACAACATGAGTCAGAGCAGGAAGCCCCGACTTGGATTTTGTCACTGCATAGAATTTTGATCCTTGTAAGGGTTCAATTTTATCAAATAAGCCTTTATCCTTTTTCTTTAAGGATGCAAGGTTTCTATTTAAAATGGTATTGCTCATTTGGGGGGCTATTATAGTAAGAGGAACAAATCTTGATAATGGGAGCTGGTGGTGAAGCAAGTACGGTCAATTTTCACGAACCAGGGAAAAATAATACAATTCCCATGTAGCGTAAACACCTTGTGTTGTTGAAAACCTGGAGTCATATTCCCGAATCAATTTTCTGAGCCCACCGGTGTTCAGCATTCGTATTGGTGCTGCACCTATTTGTTGTAAATTTTTTAATAGTGACAGGCTACTTGAAAAAAATATTTTTCGAATTTCCACATCCCAAAACTTCAAGGCAAAACCCGAGTCACGAATCATATCAGTCCAGGAGTCTTTATCGTAAAGGCCAATGGGGCTATCCAAATTTGCAGCTTGCCTGAATTCTATAAGAGTTTTTGGACCAAATGTGCTGAAAATCAAACTACCATTAACAGCTAAAGCTTGATTCAGTTTCACCATTGCTTTTTTAGGGTCCTGAAACCATTGAAATACAGCATTTGCACAAACCAAATCCATATTTTCAAAATGAATTCGCTCTGCATTTCCAGGAGATATTATTGTATTCGAAGGCAATGTTAGTGAGTCACATAAAATCTCCAGCATTCCCGGGGCTATATCGTTGAGGACGAGTTGTTTTATAGGTTGTGTTAGTAAATGCCTTGTAAAAAGACCTGTACCACATCCTATTTCAAGAATATTACCGGGTAATGGAACAGGGAGGAGTGAGGCCAGCCTTTCAGCCATTGATTTTTGCAATTGTGCATATCGGTCGTATGTTTTCGCGTGTCGGGAAAAACTATCAATTAAATGTTCATCATTCAATAATTGTACGTCATTCTTTTTCAAAGAGTGTTTCCTGATTTCTGAGGCTCAATGATTACTGCAGAATAAGCTGGAAGATGGACAAGAAATAATTATGACCGATCGCTGGCCCTTCGGCGAAGGGTAGCTTTTGGCACAACCTTCACGGGCATAGCAATAGTAAATGTTGATCCTTCTCCTTCAACACTTTCAACAGTTATATCTCCTCCCATCATCAAGCAAAACCTCCTGCTAATGGCAAGTCCAAGCCCCGTCCCGCCAAATTTGCGGGTTGAAGAGTTATCAACTTGAGAAAACTCGAGAAACAAGTTCTTAAGCGAATCCTGTGGTATTCCCATTCCAGTATCAATGATATCAAAGGTAATCCAGTCGACACCTTCATGAGTTGAGCGAGTGACCTTCAAGGTGACAGTACCGTTTTCTGTAAACTTACAGGCATTACTCAGCAGGTTATGAAGCATTTGGCGCACACGCGTTTCATCTGCTTCCATCGATCCTGCATTGGAGGGGCAGTTAATAATCAGTTGATTGGATTTTTTTTCTGCAAGCGGGTGTATGGTAGCCTCAACTTCGCCTATTAGTTTATTAATATCGAAACTTTCCAGAAAAATTTCCATTTTTCCAGCTTCAATTTTAGAAAGATCTAAAATTTCATTTATCAATCCGAGTAGATGCTTTCCTGAAGAACGAATTTTATCCAGATCGGATTGAAAGTCATCCAGTCCTTCTTCTTCTGCATCTTCAAGAAGCATCTCACTGTATCCAATAATGGCATTCATAGGTGTACGAAGTTCATGACTCATATTTGCCAGGAAATTACTCTTAGCTCGACTGGCATCCTCGGCACGGTCTCTTGCACCTATCAGATTCTGATGCACCGTTTTCAATTCATTTATGAGTGAGTTGTTACTGACAGCAACTGCCGCCTGGGAGGCGAGGGATTCGACCAGACTTTCAAAGTCAGGAGAAAAGGGAATTACTTTCTTTTTGTCATTTACATCTCGGGCATTCAATAGTTGCAGAACACCGATCACCCCATCCTCATGGTTTGTTAAAGGGACTACCAGCATGGACTTTGTTCTATAACCCGTGCTTGCATCAAACTTTTTAGGCCCGGTAAAATCAAAGGGTTTATAGTTATAAACATCAGGGATATTAACTGAAATATTTTTTATTGCCACATATGCAGAAACATTGGATTCCTTGATTTCCAGCGGTGGGAAAGTGATGTCAACACCGGTCACGCCACCCATATAAATATTCAGGGATTCATTTTGGACTATTTTGAAATGCAGGTGTTTATCTTCGAGAATGTATAGCGTTCCACCATCAGCAAGGGTCAGGTTTCTGGCCTCGTTAACGATGGTTTCCAATAAGGCGTTCAAATTTCTTTCGCCCGATAATGCACGCCCAATATTGGAAAGTCTTTGAATGTGCCCCATCAAATTGAAGGATCTTTTGGAATCGAGTCCGCCTTTTTGAATAAATTCAGCCAACTCACTACCAAAACGATTTTTGGGTTTTGCTAAACCGTTTATCAAACTGGGATCAACAATCCATCCCTCTGTTTGAATGCTGGGGTGTTGGATATCAGGCATCCCAAAATTCGGCTTTCCAACGCTGTAAGCCCATGCCACCTGTGTAGAAATTAAAATGGCATTTAGAATGGCACCATTGGATTCCTCGATACATTTCAATTTCAACACATCATCCAATAACACCTTGAATTTAAAGTCTTGCTCAAATTCAGGAGTTTCTAAACCTTTTATAATTTCCTTATGAAGGTTTTCAGCATCAACATTCTTTGCCTTTGTTCCCAGGTTATGCACAGCAAAGCGCTGTGCCACAAGATCCGGAAAAGTTTCGATTACAACACGATTGTCATTTCTTTGGTTGCAGGGAATTATAGATACCTTTGATTTGAGAAGACAATTTGTTCCTTCATAAAACTGACGAGCCAATTGTTTTTGATTGAGCTTTAAAGGACTTTCTCCTCCGGCCATTGTATCGGTCAAGCGCAATGGTTCCTTAGAACCAGCAGGTATTTTATTTTTATACTGCTTTATCTTTTTCTCAAAACCTTCGAATTCCCACTGATTAATATCTTTTATATAATTAGTCCATTTTTCAGGAAGGTTCATCTTCTTCAAAAATATATTGGGTTGCCCAAGGGGAAAATCAACACCCGCAAACCATGGTCCTTTTTGTTTCAAAAAGGTATCAAATTCTTTTAAACTAATTAACGACTCCACCTTTGAGACAGTTAGTCCCCGACTTTTCTTATAATCACAAATAGCTATAGTGATCGGTTTCTTCTCGCTGGGAGCAGCATTAAAATTTATGCCAAATATTTTCATGGATTATGATTTTTCCAATTTAATCGATCTGCCAAATGTTTGAGCAAATTTCCTGGAGCATGTCCAACACCTTGAATTATATCCAAGTCAGGGATATGAGCTCTCAGCAACTCCCCTTTAATGAAAATATCATTTTCTCCGAGGATGGACAAAAAATTTTTCGCATCTTCTTTTCTAGCCTTGCATGTTTTCAGAAATTCCAAGCCTTTCAGTAAAACTTCTCTATCAGGTATATCTTCAATCATCTCTTCCGAAAAAGGTAGGTCACTATGTGAAAAAAAATTTTTCAGGGTGGCAGATTGATCCGATCCCTGTTTTAAACTTCTGATCAGATACTTCAATTGGATCTCTGAAGTCGTTCCCCCACAGTCATCTTTATCCAGGAAGGAAAGAATCGGGGCTAACACAGCCTTTATACAGGTATCAGGTAGTAAATGTCCATATTTCAGCAACCATAGGCTACCAAGGGAATAGCCTATATATAGGTCGGCGGGATATCGGCCTAGCAATACCTGAGCTTCTTCTAGACTTTCCGGAGACTCCGGGTAAATAATTTGTACACGAGCACCAGGAAAAGCACTAGCAACTTCGTCGGCAAACCATTTGCGTGGAAGAGCCCATCCTGAAATAGCTGTTATGGCTGAGATATTATCCATGGTTTCAGTAATTCCCCTAATTCTTCCAGCTCTTCTTGAGTAACACCTGTGTGCAATGATATCCTTAACCTGGATGTATCGGGTGGGACAGTCGGTGGACGGACTGCTCCTACAATAATTCCTTTTTGCAGGAGACTATTTCTAAGCTCCAATGTTTTGACCGGATCACCTATAAATACAGGAATAATAGGGGAAGAAGGTGTTGCTAATTCCTGCCCCGCTAATCTTAAATTTTGCCTGAAGCTTGCAGAAATTTTCTGTAGATACTCTCGATTGGTTTGTGAAGACTGCAATATCTCCATTGCGGCTTCGGCAGAACCAACTTGGGGCGGGGATAAGAATGTAGAATAAATAAACTCACCCGCTCGGTTAATAAGAAAATCAATAACGGTAGACGAATCTGAAAGAACATATGCCCCCATACTGGCTAATGACTTTCCCAGCGTACCGATAATAATATCGACCTGATTCTGCACTTGCATTTCTTCTGCAAGCCCTGCACCCGTTTCACCAAAAATGCCGGTTCCATGAGCCTCATCCAAAATCAATACAAATGGATAGTTTTTTTTCAATTCAACCAGTTTATTTAAATCAGGATAATCCCCATCCATACTGAAAACACTTTCGGTGACCACAAAAACCGTTTCATAATTCTTAAAATTGGCCTGCAGTAATTCCTCCAAATGGTCCAAATCCAGGTGATGATAACGCTTAAATCGCGCCAAACCCTGTGTGAGAGCTTGAGCCATGGAATGATGGATGAGCCTGTCTGCGAGAACGAGATCATTCTTACAGGGTAAATGCTTAAGCAAAGCCTGATTAGCCAGGAAGCCGGCATTAAATAGCATTCCAGAAGATTTTTTCTTCCATTTTTTAAGTTGGTTCAGCAAACTTTGATGGCAGGGTAAAAATCCCGAGAGGAGAGGGGATGCACCACTTCCGGTCCCATATTTTTCACAGGCCTCTTTTGCACCTGCTATAACTCTTGAATCATGCCGCAACTGGAAATAATCATTGGAGCAAAGGTTAAGTCGGCATTCAGAGTAGGGGTGGACCTCCCTGAATAGATTTTTCTCTCGTAGGGATTGTAATTCGCCTTCAAGACGCTTAAAAAATTGTTGGCTCAAGTGATTTCATACCTTGTTGGAAGGGTCAATATTCTTAAAATTATGGTATAAAATGGGCCACAAGTCAAAACTCTCATTAACTACAAATGATCCATGGAAGAGATTCAAGATTCGGGAAAAGTTTGGTGTAAAGGATTTGCAAGTCCGGTCCACGCACTGCGAATCGAAAACAAAATATTTGCCACGGGAAAAAGCGAAGATCAAACCATTGAGTGTTGGGTGGACAAGAATGTGTTATGTCTTGACCTGCATGATCCAGGGCAGGGCACCCGGGTTGCAAAAAAGTTCCCCCTTGATCTTGAGCCCACTCTTTCAGGCACTCTTTTCAATGGTTTCACCCGAACAAAGCACGCAGATGTTCTCATTGTCAGTCACGATCAGGATAGGATTGAAGAAGAGGTGATATCAGGAGAAGCTTACAGATTGGGGCAATATGACAGTATGGTTTCAAAGGAATTCTGGGATAAAGTCTGGGGTTAGGTCTCTGGTAGTTATTTTATGTTCCGTATCAATCTAGCCGACTGATGTTCCAGAGTATTGCGATCAACAAATTCCACTTCACCATTTCTCAAGTTGATCCGACCAACTTCGCCATCATCATTAGTTTCTTTAAGCCACATGAAATTGGCACATTTGGTGACAAATAGTGTGTGTATATGGACAACATCCCCGTTCCAATCGACTTGAGTCAATTCCTCATCATAAAAATTTTCTGCTTCCTCTCTTGTTGGAAGCCTCCAATCGCTGAACCCTCCAGCATAAACCTGATTCATTAACCGGACATATGCCAGTGCTGCGTCATAATTTCTCCACTGGCCCAAATCTCCCCAGGAATCTTTGGGAAGCCAATGTGTTTTATACTTAGTGTCAGTAATCACCCCTGAAGGGTTGTCATGAAAACGGTTTTGTTCACTCATAGTAATACCCGAAAGAAAAGAATTGAAACGCTACCATGTTTAACCAGCTTCTTCAACGCATTTTAAGAATTCCTGCTGTAAAAAGCTGGTCAGGATTCCCGGTTTTTTGTTTCCAATCGATGTGTTATCCACTCGAACGACGGGAACGATGTCTATACCAGAATTAGTGATGAACACTTCATCAGCAGTCAGAACATCTTCTGCAACCAATAGACCCTTTTCAATAGAAATTTTATGATCCCTGGCAATTTCCAGGACTACCCCGCGGGTGATTCCTTCCAGCACACTATTATTGACGGCTGGAGTTTTAAGCACTCCCTGTTTTACAATAAACAGATTACTGGTCGCCCCCTCTGTCACACCCAGAACAGGGTCGACAATAACTCCCTCCATGCTCCCTTGACGTTGGGAAATTTCCCGAACCAAAATATTGGACAGAAAGTTACAGGTCTTGAGCCCCCGATTAATACCATGCAAATTATGTGCTGGTTGAGTCAAGAGTGAAATCTGAACGCCATTTCGATAAACAGCTTTGGGTAAAGGATGATGTGGTCTGGCATGAACCACTAAAGTTGGGGAAACATCGGGATCTATTTGGAAACTGGGTTCATTGATACCGCGAGTGACAGTCAAACGAATGATCGCATTTTCAAACTTGTTCCGGTTGAGAATTTCCTGCACGACAGCTTTAACCTCTTGCTGTGTCATTGGTAAGTCAATGAAAATCAGGGGTAGGGATTGGAACAACCTTTTTAAATGTTGATCAGCTCTGAAGACTTTCCCCTTACAGGCACGCAGAGTTTCAAATAAACCATCCCCATAACAGAAACCTCTGTCCAAAATAGAAACTTTTGCATTTTTCAGAGGAGTGAATAATCCATTTATATAAACAACAGAATCTTGCATCTTCCTCTCTCAAACTGCGGAAAACCTCCGCCAGTGAATTGTCATGAAATACAAAAACTATTGGTTTGATAAGGCCTGTATCATTGCAGCGGCCTTGTCCATCGTTTCCTGATACTCTTTTTTCGGATCGGAATCAGCAACAATGCCTGCTCCCACATGAAAACTGGCTATCTCATCACAAACCACTATGGAACGTATGATGATATTTAAATCCATATATTGACCAAATCCAATATATCCAAATGAACCTGAATAAGGTCCTCTCATAACTGGCTCCAATTCAGAAATGATTTCCATGCACCGAATTTTAGGGCAACCTGTGATAGTCCCACCGGGAAAAACAGATTTCAAAATATCATAAACACAGACCCCTTGCTTAAGATCTCCTTTTATATTTGAGACGATATGGCTGACATGCGAATATTTTTCCAGAAACATGAAATCCGTTACAAAAACAGATCCAGCTTTACAGATTCGTCCTAAATCATTTCGCTCCAAATCGACCAGCATCAAATGTTCAGCGCGTTCTTTAGGATTCAACAACAATTCCTTTGAGAGTGCTTGATCCTCATCATCTTCTTGCCCACGCGGCCGTGTGCCCGCGATAGGCCTAGTCTCAATATTGTGTTCGTGGACTTTCACCAACCGTTCAGGAGAGGAACTGACTAACGAAAAATTTTGGAAATTCAAATATCCTGAAAAAGGTGAGGGATTAACCTTTCTAAGCCTACTGTATAGTTCGAAAGAATTGCCCATAAATCCTGTTTCAAATCTTTGCGCTAGATTGGCCTGATAAATATCTCCTTCCTGGATATAGCTTTTAGCTTTTTCTACTCGTTCTGAATAATCTGCCTCACTCAAATTAGACTTTAATCCATTTGAGGGCAGGGGAGCCAAGGGTTGACTTACAATTACTGATTTTTGCCTCTCCTCAATGTCGTGTAATATTCGATAAATATTTTTCCAGACTTGTTTGATTTCTGAAGTTAGTTCATCGTAGGAACTGCCTGCGCCATCTTTATTTGGAGAAAGAATGAATTTAAAATCCTCAGTAACATGGTCATATAGAAATAACCGTTCTACCTCCATAAACAAAAAATCGGGCAAATTATTTTCAGGTGAATTCTTAACAGGTAAAGATTCAAACCATGCTCCAGCTTCATAGCCGATGAGCCCCACCCAGCCTCCCCAGAAATGCGGAAGATAATCTACAGAAAGAACGGTTTTTTCGAAATTTAACAGATCAAGCGCAGGACCAGGTTGATCCCATTCTGAAATCAGTTTGTCTTCATGGAACAAGCTTGCTCGTTGGCCTTTAATCTCAATTGTTTTTGAGTAGCCGCCACCCATTAAAGAGTATCGGGCAGTTTCCTCCGGTCCCATTGCACTTTCAAAGAGAAAAGAGTTTTTACTCTGAAGGAATAATTCCTGAAATACTTTGGAAAGGTCCAAATCTCGAATTTTTTCCTGCCCGCAGACAGGTACTCGCGTGGAGGATGCAGCCAACTTTATAAATGTGTTTTTATCGGGCAGAATATCCATGTCAGGATTTCTTAAAAGAGGAAGATCATTAAAGTATTGCTCTTAATTTTGCGGTCTGCTTTAAGGCAATGAAGTCCGACTACTCATAGCGAAGTGCATCAATAGGATTCAAATTTGCCGCTTTGTTGGCGGGGTAGAATCCAAAAAACACGCCTATCGCCACTGAAAAACCAAAGGCGAGAAGAATAGACTGGGTAGAGACTACGGTCTCCCAATCACCCAGACCTGAAACAACGCGAGAAATTCCTATGCCCACCAAAACGCCTATGCCACCGCCAAGAAAACTGATTAATACGGATTCTATCAGGAATTGTTCCAGAATCTCTTTTTTCTTGGCCCCGATAGCTTTTCTAATGCCTATCTCCCGGGTACGCTCTGTAACAGAGACCAGCATTATATTCATGATACCAATGCCTCCTACCATAAGCGAAATGGCGGCTATACCTCCCAACAGATAGGTAAATGTTTTTGCAGAATCTTCCCAACTACGTAAAAACTGTGCGGAATTTTGCACATAAAAATCGTCATCCTTATCTTCGGCAATATCATGCTTCTGTCGAAGAACTCGGGTAATGTCCTCAATAATAATTTCTAGATCTTCAATTTTTCCTGCTTGCACATCAATGGACTGGACGTGGTCCATGCCAAAAACCCGCTTTTGCGCCGTGGTAATCGGGATAAATATTTGATCGTCAGGGTCAAACCAACTCAGTGCACCTTTCGAGACTGTGGTGCCTATGACCAGAAAATTCTTACCATCTACCTTAATCGTTTTGCCCAATGGATTACGGTTTTCAAAAAGATTCTTTAGTACAGTAGAGCCAACAACACAAATTCTTTTAGCAGACCTTATTTCCTCGGCATTGAAATAACGCCCACGGTCCATTTCAAAATTAGCTAATCGTGCATAACTGGCACCCGTTCCTCTAACAGTTGTGTTGGTATTCTTATTTTCAAACTTGAGTTGCGCTGAACGATAGACCTGTGCTGCAACTCCGGTTATAAGAGGAATATTTTCTTTTACAAAATTAGCATCATCCAAAGTGAGAGTGTCGACCTTACCAGTCGTCACATGTCTGGACTTCTGCTGCCCCGGCTTGATAGTAATAATATTGGTGCCGAACTTGGAAATTGTGCTCTGTGTCTGGTTCCGAGCCCCTTCACCAATAGAAATCATCGAAATCACTGATGCAACCCCAATGATAATTCCCAAAGCAGTCAAGAACGTCCTGAGTTTGTGGGTAACGAGACTCCTTAGAGCCATCTTGAACAAAACCCATATCAGCATGATTCCACTCCATTAGATGTATCTGCTATGATTTTTCCGTCTTTCATGTGAATGACTCGCTTTGTCTGTTGTGCAACCTCCTGCTCATGAGTCACCAAAATCAAAGTCACCGATTCTTGATTCAATTCCTGAAAAAGATCCATAATTTCTTTACCCGTAGCAGAATCAAGGTTTCCCGTAGGTTCATCAGCCAAAATGATGGCAGGACGGTTCACCAGTGCGCGTGCAATGGCGACTCTCTGCCGTTCTCCTCCTGACAGTTCAGTAGGATTATGCTTTGCGCGATGTGCAAGGCCAACCCGTTCAAGAGCCTTCAATGCAATCTCTTTCGACTTGGGAACCCGGCCATAGAGCAATGGTAGTTCCGTATTTTCCAGGGCCGAAGCACGAGGTAGAAGATTGAAACTTTGAAAAACAAACCCGATTCTGTGATTGCGAACATCTGCCAACTGATTGGGGTTCAGGTCTTGAATATTAAGGTTTTCCAGCCGATAAATGCCGGAGGTGGGTAGGTCTAGACAACCTAGAAGATTCATCAGGGTGGATTTTCCACTCCCAGAGGGGCCCATGATAGCGACGAACTCACCTTTCTCTATTCTAAAATCAACTCCGGCCAGGGCAGGCACCTGCTGTCCTCCCATTTGATAGATTTTGGTGAGTTTTTCAACTTCAATCAAAGTAGCCTCACTTCGAACGAATCATCCATAGAATTTTCTTGAGAGAAGAGCTTTTCTCTTTCTTGGATTCCTCAAGGATTTTTTCCCAGTCTCCTAATATCAACTCCTCATCGGGGTTTAATCCACTGAGAATCTGAGCATGAATGGGATTTCTAATTCCTGTCTTCACTCTTACTTTTTGAGGTTCGTCAATTTTTAATACCATTACATACTTGCCTTCATCATCCTTACGAATTGCGGCGCGAGTGGCATATACCGTGTCCTTAACCTGGTGGGTGACTATGTCTATATTGGCAGACATCATGGGCTTCAGCAGATTTTTCCCTGTACCCTGTACTTCAATTTTGGCTTTGAAAATAGTAATGCTGTTTTCGATCAATCCTTGCGGAGCTATACGTGTGACCTTACCCTTAAAAACTTCCTTTGGGAAAGCATCTGCCGTAATTCGCACAGCATGACCAATTTTAACAGACCCAATATCGGTTTCGTCAATATCTGCAATGATGAACAAGCGCGACATGTCAGCAATGGTTGCTATTGCTGTCCCGCCACTGACATTTGAAATACCAGAAGCAATAATTTGGCCTTCTTCAACAAATTTTTCAATGATGACTCCATCAATAGGAGCAAATATCTCTGTCTCTTCCAGTCGTTCTTCTGCTTCATCCACAGAAATTTCAGAGCGCTTAACCTCTGACTGAACCAACTCGACCTCATTCTCCTTCATAGTGATATCGTGAATAGAATCCTTGGCTGTTTGAAGACGGGTTTGTGCCTGCACAAGATTTTCCTGATTCACCTTGAAAAGAGTAGCGGCAGTATCTAAAGATTCTTGTGAGACAAACTTCTTTTCAAATAATTCATGTTGTCGTTTCAGTTTGTCTTCCGCTTCTTTGAGGTTGGCAAGAGCAGTTTCAATTTCAGACTTGGAGGATCTTAGGTCAGTATTGTATTTAGTATTTTGTAGCAGCAGGCTGGTTACCGCCTTTTTATACTTCGCTGATGAACTGGACAGCTCCGTTCGTGCTTTGGCAACATTTCGCTGTTCATCGGATTTATCCAACTGTAAAAGAAGTGTTCCCTTTTTAACACGATCTCCTTCTTCAAAAGGAAAGGACAGCACCTCACCACTGGCTTTGGATTTCACCTCTACTTTGAAATTGGGTTCAACTGTACCCGTGGCTGATATTTTTACCGATAGGTCACCTCGCAGTACTTTCGAGGTTTTAAATACTGGTTTAGGAGTGTCTTCTGATACTTCGGAGTTATAAATGAATAAGTATAGGCCGGTCAGGAAAAGAGTGACCCCGACAAATACCAGGGTTTTTTTCATGAGTCTTCTTTAGATAACAATTTTATGTCATACGCCTCCAGAGTACGCGCAATGACCTTATTTAATTTATTACGTGACTTGTTATAATCAATGAGGGACTTGATCTCATTACTCTGTTCTTCAGCAAGATCTTCCTGAAACTCCAATACATTGAAACTGGTTGATAGCCCAACCTCAAACTTTTTCTCCTCTGCGTTCAATTTTTCTTCAGCAAGCTTTCGTGCGATTCTAGTGGCCTGAACCCTTTTAATATCTGTTTCAATTTGACGATGAGCCTCGCGGACCTCCACCACAATGCTTTGTTCCAAGTCTTTAATATCCAGTAATAACTGAGCTACTTCCAGCCTTTTTGCCGTTAACTTGCTCTTGGCTGCGCGATTTCCAATTGGGTAGCTTAAATTGAGTCCAAACCCCCATAAACCAAACTTTGTTGAGTATGCTTCCGATAAGGCCTGGTTATAGGACCCATTCGTAGTTGTTGAATCACCACTCAATCCATTCAGCCCCAAACTGGTAACCAAATCCAAGGTTGGGAGCATTTGATTTTCATTAAACTTGGTCTCAATATTCCTATTTTCCAGTTCCATTTTTTTAGCCAAGAGATCAGGTCGATGGGTGAGGGCGGACTTTAAAGC
>JAJDBI010000007.1 GCA_029261435.1 Nitrospinaceae bacterium | reverse complement strand
AGGGAATAGCCAGCATTTTATTCTACCTTGCGGTTTACCTTTTCATGAACATCGGAGCCTTTGCAGTGGTCTTCACCATGGAAGGGGAAGGACAGCAAGGCAACTCCATCAATCGATTCAAAGGATTGGCAAAAAAGAATCCTTTACTGGCAGCGGCCATGAGCCTGTTTATGGTATCTCTGGCCGGGTTTCCACCCACTGCCGGTTTCTTCGGTAAGTTGTTTGTGTTCTACGCTGCAGTCAAGCAAGGCTACATTCTCATAACAGTCATGGCAGTCATCGCCAGCATCATTTCCGTTTATTTTTATCTCCGCGTGATCGTCATGATGTACTTTCATGAAGATGAAAACGCTCCACAACCAGTGATCTACAAAGGCATGGGAGCTTTAATCACTGTCAGTTGTTTGGTGGTCGTGGCTATAGGGTTGTTCCCCTCTCTTCTAATGGAACTGGCCCGAGGTGCTATTCCTTTTTAGCCCCTACCTCCATCCTTCTATCCCTTTGTGTTTAGCCGGGCTTCTGGTTTCACCGTAGTTTTTCTGACCAGACTTTTCAAGACAGATAAATTTTGCGAGACCGCATGATAATCTTTCGATTCTTCATCATTCTTTTCTCTCTATTACTTCTGGCCTGTGGGCCTAAAGAGGATTCAGTGGAGGGCAAGTTCGCACTCTATTCGAAACAAGTTGAAAAGAACCCTGATGATCCAGTAGGTCACTATGAATTGGGAAAAGTTTATATCGAGAAAAAAAAGTACCAATCCGCCTTCAAGCAGTTAAGCGAAGCCACTCGTTTGAAAGAGGACTATGGTGAAGCCTATCGCGAAAAAGGAGTCGCTCAGTTTTATTTAAAACGTTTTCTGGATGCAGAAAAATCTCTTGAAAAATCGTTCAAACTGAATCCCTCACAACCTGACATTGCCACCGATCTGGGTTCCATATATCTCCAAAACGGCAACATCAAAAATGCCTTCCGCTACCTTAAAATAGCTCAGACCAGAAATAACAACGCACACATTGTCCTCAACAATCTTGGCGCAGCCCATGCCAGAACAGGAAAAAACAAGGAGGCACTAAAAAACTGGAAGCAGGCGTTGGAAAAAAATCCTACCATTCCCGAAATCCACGTAAACATAGGAGTGGTCTATGAAAAAACAGGGAAAAAGAAAAAAGCCATCGCAGCCTACCAGAAAGCACTGGAACTGGACGACTCCAATGCCATGGCTCACTACAACCTGGGAGTGATTTACGCAAAAGAAAAGGACTTTCCCAAGGCCATTGAAGAATGGGAAACCGCTTTAAAACTAGACCGGAAAGATGAGAATATCCTCAACAGTCTGGCCTGGGCTTATGAAAAGCTGGGAAAGAAAAAAGAAGCCCTCGTCAAGCTCGACCAATCAATCAAGCTAAGCCCCTATGCCCCTAAAGCACATTTTTCATCAGGAAGGATCAAACATGACCTGGGGAATAGTGACGGTGCTATCGATTCATTAAAAAAAGCGACCCGCCTTGATCCAAATTATGGAGATGCCTATTACAGGCTTGGACTGGCCTTTGACTCCCAAAACCAGAGTTATGATTCCATTTCCAGCCTTATGATCGCAGAAATTATTTTTCACAAAACCAGAAAAATGGATTTATTAAAAAAAACCCGGACTGCATTGAAATCCTTATTCGAAAAATATCAAGTCCAACGATCAGACTTCAGGGACTTGCAATTACCCGAGACACTCAAAGGTTATGATCTGCACAAACGCCCAAACCAGATTCGCACATCGAAGCAAAAATAAACTTCACCGATCCAGCACAAAGGTAACCGGCCCATCATTCACCAGTTCCACCTGCATATTCGCCCCAAACCGGCCTTCTTTAACGGTTAACCCCGACCCGGAAATTTTCTCGATAAATTGGCGATAAAGCGATTCTGCCTCCTCAGGTCGAGCAGCATTGTCAAAACCCGGTCTTCTACCTTTAGTACAATCTCCGGCGAGTGTAAACTGGGAAACTACCAGCACCTCCCCCGATATATCAAGGCATGAAAGATTCATTTTCTCCTGAGCATCCGGAAAAATTCTCAGCGTCAAGGCCTTATCGACGAGATAATGAACTTTATCGGGAGTGTCCTGCTTTTCCGCACCAAATAAAATCAGCAAACCTTTGGAAATATCAGCAACGGCACTGCCATCAACACAAACTGAGGCACGTGCCACTCTTTGCAGAACCAGTTTCATAGCAGGTCAACGAGCACGGAAGAACCTGGAAGCCGAGCCATCTGCCCCTATTAAAGCTTTCACTTCAGCAAAACATTTTGGGCAACGCCCCTCATAAGCATTACCTTCTTTATTCACATAAATGCGTTGGTAGACATTGCAACATTCAAACATTACGCCGAGGAATTTTTTGCGGGTTTCTTTCATTATCTTTCTACCCTCTAAACCTGAACCTTCTGCATGAGCAAGCGGTTATCAAAATCATAAAGAATAAATCATTATCGCAGGCGGACTGACTCCATCATCACCGAATCTTATCAAGAGCGCGAACCTTGTATTCGATGAATGTTTTGTGGGGAATGCGAAGAGCTTTGGTGATTCGCCTGACTTCCTCAGCTTCCTCATGAGCCATCTTTCCATCTGCGATGGAAACCTCAAAAAGACATTCCATTAAATGGATGCGGTCCTTGTGTGAGGCTACGCGATTCAACTCCATGGCCACCTCATGAAAATCAAAACCCTGACGCGCCTGTTCCACCACCACTTCAAACAGTAACGTCAATTCTTTTCCTTTTAAAGAAAACTGATCGACCATGCAATGTTTTAACGCCTTTTTCTCTGCCGGATCAAAATGGTCATCCACATGAGCAACTGCCGCCATCAATGTACCTGCAAGGCAAATAAAATAGAGCCTCTCCTCTGACAAGCCCGTCATGATATTTGAGTGTTTACTCTTCAATTCAATTTTTTTCAGAACACGGCGTTTAAAGTATTTTTCCATATCCGGGTTCAGGTCCCGCGCATGCTTAAAAATAGTTCTTTGCAACAGGTTCTTGATTCGTCCAAGAGACCTTTTTGTATGAGAAGTTTTTT
>JAJDBI010000006.1 GCA_029261435.1 Nitrospinaceae bacterium | reverse complement strand
AGGATAAACCTAAAATATTTATTGACGATTATTTTAGGTTTATCCTTGTTATCACCAGTGGGACTTCAAAAGGCAGACGCTGGTGAAAGCCGCGGACCTGATGGCCGCTTGAAGGTGCTGTATCACATTGACGGAGCAGATCTCAAAACCGCCAAGTATGCAATGGCTCTCATCAACAAACACATCGAAGCCGAGGGCGGTCCGGACAAGATCGACCTGAAAGTTGTCGTGCATGGCCCAGCACTGATGTTGTTCGATAAAGCGAATGCTGACCCGGGTCTGATAAAAAAACTTAAAATGGTAATTGATAAAGGCGTGCAACCGGAAATGTGCCAGGTGTCCATGAAATTATTCGACAAACCACTTGCTTCACTGTTGGATGGGTTCATCCCTACGGTACACCCCGTAGCGGTTAAACGCATTGCTGATTTACAGGAGCAAGGGTACCTTTATATCAAACCTTAGAGGAATTACAGTATAAAACAGAAAAGGGGTTACGGCCTGAACCGTAACCCCTGTCAGTCCCAATCAAAGCGATAACTTTTAACGCAAAGATTAATTATTCAATCAAGCTATACATTACTCTGGAAAGACAAGAGGAGCTGTCGCATGCTGCCAACCTTCACCGTTCAATGAGCGGAGCATTTCAATTAGATCCTGCTTTTCTGCTTCCGTAAGGTTTAGAGGAATAACCTGATTGTCTAAAAAGGGATTTTTAACCCCACCTTGATTATAGTGATCAACCACCTGCTTTAACGTTACAAACCGACCATCGTGCATATAAGGTCCGGTTCTTGAAATTTCACGTAATGTGGGTGTCTTAAATGCGGCAATATCTTTTTGGTCGTGGGTCACATGATATCTACCAACATCTACTGTTTCATCGCCCCAGCCTATCCCGATATTGTGAAACTTCTCATCTGAGAAGTTGGTTCCGAAATGACACAGGTTGCATCGAGCCTTGCCAAAAAACAGTTTTTTTCCTCTTTTTGCTGATTCAGAGATCGCCTTTTCTTCTCCATCATAATCAAATCGATCAAAAGGACTGTTGCCGGAAATGAGTGTCCTTTGGAAAGAAGCAATGGCTTTACCCACATGCTGAATGGAAATAGTGCTGGTTCCAAAAACCTTGCTGAAAAGCTTTTTATAGCCTTCGATCCTGTTTAACTTTGCTACCACATCACCGTTATCAGGAAATCCATGCTCTATCGGATTGGTCAATGGCCCCACAGACTGTTCCTCCAGTGTAGAAGCACGGCCGTCCCAAAACTGCGCTTTACTGAACCCCCGGTTGATAGAAGTTGGAGCGCTTCGACCTCCCTGTTGCCGATGGATCCCTGCTGAGACCGGCTGCCCATCCGTGAAAGCCAGTGCAGGCATATGGCAGGTGGAACATGAAACAGTATTGTTGGGCGACATACGTTTATCAAAGTAAAGAAATCGCCCCAACTCTATTTTTTCTTTGGTCAAAGGGTTATTTTTGGGAACAACAAATTGATCCTCATCCAGTCCCAAAGGAATTTCCAGTTCATATTCTTCCGCTGACGCGGCACCAGCATCGATGGGCCCGCTGATCATGAGTAAAATTGCTCCAACCAATCCCAATAACCAAATCCTTTCATATTCCTTTTTTTTCATCGCTATTACCTCCACTCATAAAGTTATGGTTTCAATAAACAATCAATTTGATTTGTCTCTCTATCTGACTCTTCGATTATTGGGGATTTTTATTGATAAGTATAATCAATAGATATTATAATCTAATAGATGAAATCTATTACTTTGACACAACTCAGCTACATTACCGCCGTTTCCCAATATCGGAATTTTGGCAAAGCCGCTAAATCCTGCTTCGTATCGCAGCCTACGCTTAGCATGCAGATACAAAAGCTGGAGGAAGAGTTGGAAGTGACTCTTTTTGATCGCTCCAAAAAACCTGTCGAACCGACCGCTATAGGACAAAAAATTATCGAGCAAACACAGGTTGTGCTTCAGGAGGCTCTTAGAATTGAGGAACTGATAAAAACGGAAAAGGGGGAAATAAGCGGCAGTTTCACATTAGGGATCATACCCACTCTCGCACCCTATTTATTGCCGCTTTTCCTGGAAAAATTCACAACAAATTATCCCAGTGTTAAATTAATCGTTGAAGAACTGCAAACTCAACAAATTATCCATCAACTGAAGGAAGACACCATCGATGCGGGCATCCTGGTTACGCCTTTACATATAAAGGGAATTATTGAACGACCCATTTTCAATGAACCCTTTCTAGCCTATCTTTCTCCAAACCACCCACTTCTTTCTCTTGAAAAAATATCGGACAAAGATCTGAGCCTCGATGATATCTGGCTATTGAATGAAGGGCATTGTTTCAGAGATCAAGCCATAGAAGTCTGTAAAAAGATAAGAGGCAATAATCCCCAGCGAAAAAATCTGGTTTTCGAAAGCGGAAACCTGGAAACATTGAAGCGATTGGTCGATCAGAAATTTGGCTACACCCTTCTCCCCTGGCTGGCTACCATGGGAATCCCTGCGGCAGAGAAAAAGAAAAAAATCAGGGTCTTTAAGGCTCCCATCCCAATCAGAGAAGTCAGCGTTGCCTATAGCCGGTCTTTCCTTAAAAAGAGTATTATTGAAGCCCTCTATAAAGAAATCGCCTCTTCAATTCCCAACGAGCTAAAAAACTTAAAAACCAGGGATCGAGTGATTGAGATATCTTCGTTCAAATAGGTTGATCGCATAGGTCCACGGATTCAGCACACCTTGTTTTAACGCTACC
>JAJDBI010000005.1 GCA_029261435.1 Nitrospinaceae bacterium | reverse complement strand
ATTTCATAGTATCCTTATTCCATGTAGATGTAGTTTATGGTAGGATAGGGCTATAGAATGGATTACATAGGAAGGATCAAAATGCCTGAAATTGTCATTTATAAAGCCAAAGATGGTCACATTGAACTGGATGTGAGCGTTGCTGACGAAACCCTGTGGCTTTCCCAGCCACAAATAGCGGACTTGTTTGGCACCAAACGCCCAGCTATCACTAAGCACTTGAAAAATATATTTAATTCCGATGAGCTTAGTGAGGATTCAGTATGTTCCATTTTGGAACGTACTGCAAATGATGGAAAAAAATATAAGACAAAACTCTATAACCTAGACGCAGTGATATCTGTTGGCTATCGAGTGAACTCTAGTCAAGCCACCCAGTTCCGGATATGGGCCACGCAAGTTTTAAAAGACCACCTTATGAAAGGATACACAACTTACGAAAAGCGCCTTGCTGAACGAGGGATTAAAGAGCTACAGCAGACGGCGGAGCTATTGCAAAAGACATTGGTTAAAAATGAGCTCGTCAGTGACCTTGGCGCTGAAACTATTCAACTGATTATCAGCTACTCAAAAACATGGAATTTACTATTAGCCTATGACGAAGATAGGCTGGCATTGCCTGAAAAAGGAAAAAAAGCTATTTCAAGATTGAATTATACCGCAGTTGTTGAGGCCATTGCGTCATTAAAAAATGATTTGGCAGCACGAAATGAAGCGACAGATTTTTTTGCTAATGAGCGTGACGGTGGTTTAGAAAGCATTCTCAATAACATTGAACAAACATTCGGCGGTGAACCCTTGTATAGAAACATTGAAGAAAAAGCAGCACATTTATTGTATTTTGTTATTAAAGATCACCCTTTCACCGATGGCAACAAACGGGTTGGTTGCTTTGTTTTTCTTCTTTATCTCAAACTGCAAAACATGCCCAGTAAATTGAATGACAAGGGGCTGGTCGCTTTGACTTTATTAGTCGCTGAAAGCGATCCAAAACAAAAAGATCTGATGATCCGCTTAATTGTTAATTTACTCGTTGATTAGAGGTTGTTGAATTAAATGGTAGAAAAAAATAAAACACTTGATCCGATCAAACCCTTATTTATTCCTATAGAAAATTCAACTATGATGGGTAATAAAATAATTAAGTTTGCACGAGATGATTATAATAAAACCATTGGGTCCGCATTAATTGATGCAAAAGATGATGCTGAAGCGGTTTCTACTTTTCTGTGTGAATATCGAGACTCTCCTGCAACGCTTCAATCTTATGCAAAAGAGATTGAAAGATTATTATTATGGTGTATTCATGTTGCTAAAACGAATATATCGAGTTTGCGACGAAATCACCTTGTGGAGTACCAAGCGTTTCTTAAAAACCCTCAGCCAAGGAAGGTGTGGTGTGGTAATAAAGCACGGCGACAACTAAAAGATGGGGTCCTCAATCCAAATTGGCGCCCTTTTGCCAAATCTTTATCCGAAATGACAGTCAGTAAAGTGATTACTATTTTAGATTCTTTTTTTAATTATTTGGTTCAGACCAATTATTTAACCGGCAACCCATTAGCCGTTGATCGACGTCGTAAGCGACGTAACAAAATAAAACCACAAATTATTGATCGCTACTTAGAGCTAGATGAGATACACACGATTTTAGACGCATTAAATGATTATCCAATCAAGACAGAACAGCATAGATTCCAGATTATTCGAGCACGCTATATTATTTTATTGCTATTCTATACCGGCCTTAGAATTACAGAAGCCGCTAATCATCGTATGAGTCATTTTATTCAACGAGAAGAAAATTGGTTTTTGCGAGTTATCGGGAAAGGAAAAAAGTTAAGAGAAATCCCTGTGCCAGATGAATTGCTTGATGCGCTCGCTAACTTTAGATTATCCACTGGCCTTACTTCAGCAGAACCTAAGTTTCGGGAAAAAACACCGCTTATTCCAATGCAAAACCTTAAACAGTCTATTAGCACGCGGCGTATCGATCAGATATTAAAATGGGTATTTAATTTAGGGGCACAAAGATACGAGCCAGATGAACCGCGCAGAGCTTCTAAATTACGACAAGCGTCAGCACACTGGCTTCGCCATAGTTACGTTACCTATTTATTGGAATCCGGTGCACCTCTAAAGGTCGCACAAGAAAACGCTGGGCACAGTGATGTAGGAACAACAATGCATTATCGGCACGTCGCCCAAATCGACCGACATTCGGCTACACGCACGTTATCTTTATCAAGATTAAAAAAGGAAAAGGATTTAGGAAAATGCCTCGATTAAGTATTCTTACAGATAAGGAACAAGTTGAATTTGACTACCCTCCCATTCTATCTGTGGAGGCAAGGGCAATTGCTTTTGCAATCAATGACACGTTGGGCGCCAAAATCAAGAAATTACGAGGCACTACTAATAAAGTTGGTTTTTTACTGCAATACGCTTATTTCAAAGCCAGTAGGCGGTTTTTTTTAGTCAAAAGATTTTGTCATGAAGATATTGAATGTGCAGCTAAATTGCTTGACGCTCCGATTCATAACGTAAAACTACAAAACTATATAAACACCACGCCCAACAAACACAAGGAAAAAATCCTTGAATCATTTAATTGCAAATCATATCAAGCTGAAAAATCATGGGTTACAAAAGAAATTACACTTAAGGTACAACAAGTCGTTGAGCCGCGAGCCCTCTTTTTTGAAATACTGCATCAACTACATAATCATAATGTAGAGATTCCAAGCTATCATACGCTCTCTGAACTAATTTCAGATCACTATATCGCACATGAAAAGAAACTGCTTGATAAAATCGAGTGTGGGCTAAATAAAGGGCAGAAAAAAGTATTGCAATCGCTATTGTCGAGCTTTAAAAACAAGTACGACACCAAACTTACTCATTACAAAACCATTAATCAATCATTGCAACCAAAAGCAATACAAGCTGGAGTGAAAACCTTTGTGCAGATAAGCCAATTGGTGAAACCTTTATTGCCATTAATCGAATCACTGAAATTTACACCGCAATCTTGTGAATATTATGCAACCTAGGTAAAAAAAGCAAAATTATCAAATTGAAACAATTTCCTGACAATCGGAAATTACACCTTCACCTCATTGCTTTTTTTCAGCATCAGTATTATACACGACAAGATATTTTTATAGATGTTTTCTTGCGCTCAGTACGCTCAGCAAAGAATTCAGCCATACACCAGATCAAGAATGTTGATCAGCTCTCACGGCCTGATCGGCGCAAAGCCGTGCGCCATTTAACCAAAAAACATCGAGGCTATCGATCATTAATCGATGAAATAGCTGAAGTTACTCATTCAACCGTACTGACAAACAAAGGTAAGATTCAAAAAATTTCTGAGTTACTCGCCCAACATGAAAATAAAAATGATAAAAAGGAACAGAAGAAGCTGGATCTTTTTGAAAAGTCATTAAATGATATGACCAAGGATAAGGATTATTTTGATATATTAGAAAGCCTCTCTAGAAAGCTGCAAAATCGTGTGTCAGATATTATAAAAGTACTTGTTTTTAATGATAAAAACTCGGACAAAATATTGCTGAATGCAAACACTTACCGCTGCCAATGACAGAATCAGAGACTTTATAAATCAATTAGCACTACCACATATCTTTGCAGAGGTTCAAAATGAACGTCATGGCTCAAGCGATGGTAGGAAAATTGGGGTCTCAGTCGAATGTTTACTTGCGACCTATTCATTTAAGTACTTTGGGAAAGATCGTGGCATGAGTATTTATACTTTCATTGACGATAGACAAATTCTA
>JAJDBI010000004.1 GCA_029261435.1 Nitrospinaceae bacterium | reverse complement strand
TACCTTAGAGCCATTAAAAAAATTGCGACAAAACCTTGGAGAATTACATCACCCTGAAAATGCCGCCATTTAAAGTCATTTGATTGATAAGCCATTCTTTGAGCCAAGTGAGTTCAATTCTATTCAGTTTAGCTTATATATAGTTGGCTCTATCGCAGAATCTGTGGGTAAATAATTAGACAAGAGGAAGAGCACCACATCAAAATATGCTATTAATTGGTTCGACCAAAAATCAATAAAAAGCATAAGGATGATGTGATGTTGATAAAGACAATACTAAATAGGATTGAGAAGTTCAAATCATTTGTGTATGGCGAATGTTCTTTTGAGCAAATAGGCAATGGCCTGTCACTTATTGTTGATGTGGTGGCACGAAAAAACGCCAAAGGGTTATGTCCAGAGTGCCATAAATCATCGCCATCCTACGATAAACAGCCTTTACGTCTTTACCAATACGTGCCCCTCTGGAATATCCCTGTTTACTTTGCATACGCTCCAAGACGCATTACTTGCAAAGAGCACGGCATTCGAGTTGAGCTCCTCCCCTGGTCTCATGGTAAAGAGCAGATAACCAAGAGTTACCAACTGTTTTTAGCTCAATGGGCTAAACGGTTATCATGGTCTGAAACAGCCGTCATATTTGGTACTAGCTGGGAGACTGTATACCGCTCTATTAAGTCGGTGGTCGATTATGGGCTTGCAAATCGAAACTGGGAAGGTGTAGAACAAATTGGGGTTGATGAAATATCTGTATTCAAAGGCCATCGTTACCTGACATGTGTTTATCAAATATACAAGGGAATGCGCCGTCTGCTTTGGTGCGGTAAAGATCGTAAAGCCAAGACTCTTTTACGCTTCTTCAGAGACTTTGGTAAATACCGTTGTGACAAGCTACAGTTTGTATGCAGCGACATGTGGAGGCCATACCTTAAAGTAATTAAGAAAAAGTGCGTCAATGCCCTTAATATTCTTGATAGATTCCACATTGCAAAAAAATTCAACGAAGCGGTCGATAAGGTTCGTCGGGATGAAGTGAAAGAGCTCAAAGACGCTGGCAATGATAATGTGCTTGAAAAAGCCAAGTATATCTTATTAAAGCGCCCTGAAAACCTCAGCAACAAACAGTCTGGTCGCTTAGAGGAGCTGGTTAAAATTAACCTATCATCAATCAAGGCCTATTTGCTCAAAGAAGACTTTCAGGCATTCTGGTCAATGAGATACAAATCATGGGCTGGTAAATTTTTAGAGGACTGGGCTGATATGGCAATGGAATCTGAGCTCAAGCCCATGCAAAAAGTTGCCAAAATGTTACGCAGTCATAATGTTCTGGTCTAATTGCATTGGACACTTTTGTTAGGGAAAATAGTTCAAACTAACAGAGGTATTTATGACACAGAAAAGAGGCAACTATAAGCGTTATCCGGAAGAGTTTAAGAAAGATGCTGTATCACTTGTCCTTGAGCAACATTACACCCCACAGCAAGCTGCTGAAGCTGTTGGTGTTGACGTTAAACTTATTTATAACTGGAAAAATAAGCTCGAAGAAAAAAATAAACCTGGCTCGTTGGATGAAGAAGAACGTGGTGAGCTGTTAGCTCTTCGTAAAGAAGTAAAAAACCTACGGATTGAGAAAGAAATATTAAAAAAGGCATCGGCCTTCTTTGCCAAAGAAATGAGATAAATAAGCGTATCACGCTTTTACAACATATTCATAAGCGCATAGAAGGCCATTATCCGGTACAACGCATATGCAGCGCATTTGGGTTTTCACGTAGCACTTGGTATCACCAGCGTTACCGAAAATCCAAGATAATTACCGCGGAACAACTACAATTGCATCGCCGAATTAAAAAATTATTTAACGATAGTCGTGGAAGTCTGGGCTCACGTCAGTTGGATAAAAAGCTGGCGTCAGAGGGCATTTGTGCGTCCCGGACGAAGGCGCGCAAGATAATGAAGGTTCATAACTTAAAGGTGATTCAGCGAGTAGCATATAAAGTAACGACTAAGCGCAAGCACAGTGATTCTGTTGCCAACAACCTTGTGAACATGCAGTTTAATCCCAGTCATTCTAATCAAGTCTGGGCAGGCGATGTGACTTATTTGAGGACACGTGAAGGTTGGTGCTATTTAGCTATAGTAATGGATCTTTACTCTCGTAAAATCATTGGCTGGCACATTAGTAAACGCATGACAACAGGACTTGTATTAAAGGCGGTGCAAATGGCTATCAATCTTCGTCAGCCCCCCGAAGGGCTTATTTTTCACAGCGACCGAGGCTCTCAATATACGAGTAGACGCTTTAGGAAATTGCTAAAAGATAACAGTATAAAAGCATCAATGAGTGGCAAAGGCGCTTGTTGGGATAATGCGGTGGTGGAGCGATTTTTTGGTAGCTTAAAGCATGAATGGCTGATTAAAGTTATTCACTTAACTAGAGAGTCAATGAAAATTGATGTTCAAAAATATATTCGTTATTACAACCACGAGAGGCTACACACAACACTGGGAGATATATCCCCTGTGGCCTATGAAAAAAGAAAAATAAAAGTGTCCAACTTTGGTTGACCAGAACATAAAGAGCTAATTTTGAACTGGTTTAGTGTGCCCGGAGGCCTCTCATCTGGCCCTGTAGAAGGCTTAAATAACAAGGCAAAACTCACTATCAAAAAAGCATACGGCTTTAAAACACTAGACTGCT
>JAJDBI010000003.1 GCA_029261435.1 Nitrospinaceae bacterium | reverse complement strand
CGAAACTGGATTCGGTTATTTGCAGCAGGGAGCTGAAATTGAAAGCGGTGCCTATCAGGTAGAACAATTTGTGGAAAAGCCCGACCGGCTTAAAGCTGAGCAATACATGGCGAATGGAAAATACTATTGGAATTGCGGAGTCTTTGTTTGGAAGGCTTCCAGCATTCTTGAAGAGTTACAGAAATATGCCGAGAACATTTATTTGCAACTTGAAGCTATCGCTGACTGCATTCAAAATGTGAAAGGTAATTTTGACTATCTGGAACTGAATGAAACAGGCCGTGGCCTTTTTTCTTCCTTACCCAGCATTTCCATTGACTATGCAGTCATGGAAAGTTCGTCACGGGTAGTCCTCATTCCCGCAGATATCGGATGGAACGATGTCGGTGCATGGAACTCATTGGATGAAGTATCCGAAAAAGATTCAGAAGGAAATATCATAAGTGGAAATGTTCTGGCTCAAGATTGCAACGATTCCATAATTCAAGGACAAAACCGGCTCATCGCGGTATTGGGATTAAAAGACACAATTGTGGTAGACAGTCCCGATGCTCTGCTTGTCTGCGCCAAGGAACGCTCTCAGGATGTAAAAAATCTGGTAGAGTCGCTCAATGAAAAGGGTCATCCTGAAGGAAAACAACCCGCTATCGTTAATAAACCATGGGGATCATACACTGTATTGGATGCAGGACCTTCTTATGTGTTAAAGCGTATCGAAGTCTTGCCCGGAGAGGCACTGAGCCTGCAATCCCATCAGCATCGCAGTGAGCATTGGACAATAGTATCCGGTTCAGCAGAAGTAGTGAGAAACAAGGAAACTTTTCAATTGGAAACTAATGACTCTATCACCATTCCTAAAAACACCAAACACCGATTGGGGAACCCCGGTTCTGAATTGCTGGTAATTATTGAAATTCAGTTCGGTCACCTTCTAGATGAAGCCGATATTTCACGCTACGAAGACCGTTACGGTCGTTGTTGATCCCTCCACAGCTAAAAAATATCTCGCTCAACGAGAGTCTTAATTTTTGGGCAATGAAATCACAAAGTAATTTTTAAAAAATTTTAAATCGACCAGTCGATTAGCGTATGCGCTGGCCTGATCTTTGGTAGGGAATTGTCCTGCTCGTATTTTATACCAGTGCCCACCAGCTCTCCGAACGGCTTTGACAACGTAGAGCCCTTCGACCCCTTTCTTTTTAAGACGCCGAATCATCTTATCCGCTTGCTTGGCAGAAATAACTGCGGCTATTTGTACGGTGAAGACCCGATCTTCCTTCTTCATTTTTGAGGATCTTGATTTGGACATCTTAGCTGAAGGTAACTGAGACAAGTTCCTCTTCTCTTTCGAGGTCAACTCACTGAAACCAAGAATCAGCATAATTGAAATAGAAAGAACCGCAAAACTGATCAGCTTGGCCCTTAAGGAAAGAGTTCCAAATTTGATGAGGCCTTCAAGAACCTGTAGAAGAACCCATTTAATCCCCACTAAAAATTTTTGCCCCAGCCAACTGACCCCCTTCATTAATATTGTCATTCGGCCTGCAACCAAGCCCATCTCCACTTTCAAGCGTTTCAGATCCTGAAGGTCTTCACGGCGAAAAAGTTTTATTCTTTTTAGTTTGGAAGCAATCCGGTTTTCCTCAGCCTGTCTTTTAATCTCCGCCTGTCGTTCTGAGCTTAAGCTTTCGAATACTTCTCCACATTTCTGGTGCAATTCAGGAGCAACCCCGGCAAGATTTCCCTCACAAAAACTGCGACCAAGGTAGTTTTTAATTGTTTCTTCCGCATTAACCGAATAATTCAATGCAAACAGATAAAACCTCAAAGCTAATTCATCTGTTCTTTTGTGGGCCAGGTAAATAGGCAGAGCAAACTGAATAATTTCACTGGAAAGTTCACTCTTATCTTCCAACGCGCTCAAAAACAAAGGTTCGACTTTTCCAGACCATTGCTCAGCCTTGAGAAACAGGCTAGCCAAATAATGAGTTAAAGTAGGATCGTGAATTTCTTCCTGCTGAACCATAACGAGAAGGAGGTCCATTTCCTCCCGGGAGAGTTCCCTACCTTGATTCAAAATAGCTAGGAGAGGCTTGCGAAAACGTGAATCCTCAGGACTCTGCAAAAATGCCTGCACATAAATATTCAAGGCCCTGGGGGTTTCATCGCCAATAGACAGGAGATAATCTGCATATAACAGAACAGCAAGAACCCTGTAGCGTTTTCCCGTATCGGGCAAGAAATAAGAGGAGTACGTGAAACTCAGAAGGTTTTCATACTGACTTTTAATATCATCCGGTTTCGACTTAGGGGAAACATTTTTAAGGAAATGCAGAGCATTAAAAAAGCGCTGTTCCCCCAACATTCCATACGCAATGAACCCAAAAAACAGGCAGACGATGATGATGGCCCATTGAATCGCCACATCATCAAACAGAACGTTTGGAAGTGCTACCTCGTGCAAAAAAAACAGAAACGTAAAACCCAATCCAAAAACCAGGATTAACGAAACGGCAATTCGAGCTAGATAAAATTTAAGGGTTTGGTACAGCATTTATTTATTCAGGTTGTTTGGAATCCCTGTTTACAGGGTCTGGAAGAAGTCCGGTTTCATCCGGTTCCTGCTCATTTGGTAAGACAAGAGGTGCCGAAAGATCCACATCTTGCTTAACCGCAACTTGCAAAGTCTCGAGAGAAAACTCATCAGCAAGATACCCTGTCTGAACATCCACAGCGGCAAATTTGATTTTATCTGGGACAGGAAACTTTACCGGGCTTTTCCCTTCCAGTACCTTCTGCATAAAATATACCCAGATGGGTGCTGCAGCACTGGCACCGGTTAAACCTTTACCGGACTTTCCTTTCATCGGCTTATTATCATCAAAGCCCACCCAGACGGAAGCTGAAATATCTTTTGTAAATCCATTAAACCATGCATCTTTAAAGTCATTGGTCGTCCCCGTTTTTCCACCTGCAGGGTGGCGGAAACCCATCCTCCTGAGAACCCGCCCAGTACCTCCTTCTACCACTCCCTGCATCATATTCAAGAGCGGGAATAGAGAATCAGGCAAAAACTGTTGTACTCCCTGATAGTAATGTTCATAAAGACGATTTCCCTGGAAGTCCTCAATATGCTGGACCAAATAAGGTTCATTATAAACTCCCAGGTTGGCAATAACACTATAGGCAGATGCCACTTCAAAAGGAGACAGACCGGAAGTCCCGAGTGAAAGAGAAAGATTTTTGCCTAACGGACTTTTAATACCAAACTTCCGCGCCGTACGAATCACTTTTTCCGGCCCTACTTCATTTAGCAGTTTTGCCGAAATTATATTAATAGATTTCATCAGGGCTTTTTTTAGAACAATATTTCCTGCATACTCTTCATCAAAATTCTGCGGACTCCAAGGTGCGCTACCAGGAATATCCAGGGTCAGTGGTTCATCCACCACCACGGTTGCAGGCGAATAACCCAGTTCTTCCATAGCCGTAAAATACACAAACGGCTTGAAAGACGAACCCGGAAGACGGTTGTTCGATACTGCCCGATTGAACTGACTGTGCGAGTAGTCCTTACCCCCAAGCATGGCACGAACGGCCCCGCTTTTATTTTCTATTGCCACTAATGCAGCTTGAAGTGGGCCTGCCCCCCGTTCTTTGACAACCCTTCCCTCTAAGGCCTCCAAATGGTTGCGGGCGCTTTTAAAAGCAAGCTTCTGGTACCGCGTGTCTAATGTGGTGACAATTTTTAATCCCCCAAAATGCACAAATTCTTTACCGTAGTCCTTTTCGATTTGCTCCAGTACTTGATCAACAAAATAAAGATTCGGATTCGACTCCACTCGGGGTTTAACAAGGTCAATATCGGACTGCAGCGCCAATTCTTTTTCATCAACGCTGATCAGGTTTTCCGCAGCCATACGATTCAACACATACTTCGTTCTTTGCATCGCTCTTTCATAATGCGAGAACGGATTAGCATTATTGGGTGAATTGGGGAGACCCGCAAGTAAGGCCGCCTGGAATAAAGTCAGGTCCTTGGCGCGCTTTCTAAAGTATACTTGCGCAGCCTCTTCCACACCGTAAGCACCACTACCAAAATATATCTGATTACAATAGGCCTGAAGAATCTGTTCTTTACTGAAAGTCGCTTCCAGTTGGAAAGCTATCAAAAGCTCCTTTATTTTACGAACCCAGTTTCTCTCGAATGAAAAAAACAAGTTTTTAGAAAGTTGCTGGGTGATCGTGCTTCCTCCCTGGGCAATTCTTTTTTTACGAAGATTGGTCCATAGTGCACGCACTAACCCCTTGTGGTCTATTCCGCTATGGCGGTAGAACCGGGAATCTTCAACACCAATGATGGCTTTTGTGAAATAAGGTGAAATATCTTCAAGGGCAATGGGGTGCCTCTCCCCGAGAACTTTAATACGCTCACCATCCGAAGAATAAATTTCTGTTGGGAGGCTCAAGTTTATATGTTGCAGGTTTTTGGGGAGTTGGGGTAAGTCCTGGTTTAACCAGAAATACAGGCCAGCCACAACCAGAACCACAAAAAGAATCGAAGTTAATAGAACCAGATTCAGTACATGGAGTGAGCGGCCGATCAAGGACTCTCTCCCAAGGATGGTGGTGTAGGGTTCAGATCAGAAAGATCTGCTTTTTCAATTTGAGACATCATATTATTGGCTAATTCCATAGGAACGGGAATCAGAAGAACTCCGGTGTAATAATCGGTATCATATTCAACCCCAAATAATAAGTGCTGGGCAAGCTCTCCAGCAGAGAAATCTGAAATACCGACTCGAGTAACATGATAATTCTTCCCCAAAAACCAGCGAGGCTCCGGGAAAACCACTTTTTGAGTGATTGCGTCCAGAGATTTTAAAACAGGAAGAAACTCTGAAATCGGGAAAATCCGGTTTGCAATAAACTTCGCCTCTTCCAAGGTTCCCCGTTTAACAGTCCGCGTTGCCTGAACCTCAAACAACGTGTCTACAGATAAAAACAGTTCATGAATAGGAATATTCTGGCGGTCAATGAATTGCAGGGTGATCCATGGACCAAATCGTTTCAGAAAAACTCGGTCCCAAACTTTCTTCGAGTCCAACTCAATCAAATCATAGGAAGAAATAATCTGTTCGGACCACTGACCTGGAAAATCATAATAGAGCTGGAGAAACTTTTCCCGGGAAACGACAAGGGGAAACCCCGGAGATATCCCTTCAAACAAATGCTTGAAGGAAGAAATTCCCAAGGCTGTTTCTTCCTGAAGATCCAGCGAGGATCGAATGGATTCTATCTTGGCTTGTGCTACCAGGGATTGCCGGTCACGCTCCCACATTCTACCTAGTTGGGGCCTTTTGTGATTTTGCCACTTTAAGTAATAACCTACACTTTTTTCAAACAGGTTGGTATAAAACTCAAGGGAAAGGAACGCGGAAAGAACAATCAACCCGGCGACACCGTGCCATGGCTTTCTGACACCGGTAAATTTCACTTAATATTATCTCACCGTGGTTTTATTAATGCTTCGGGTCAGCATTTTAAGCTTGTCTATCTTTTCTTGCAAAGCTTTTTTATCCAACTTCTTTCTACCGGGTTTCCCTTTGCCCTTAGGTTGGCTTGCAGAAGTTTCGGGAGACTTTTTAAGTCCCTCCTCTTTTCTCTTTGTCGTGCGTTGTTCCTTACCTGCTTTTTCCAGCAATTTACTCGTAGATTTACCAGATTCCGCTATTTGACCCAATGAAGCAAGACAATCCTTTTGCAGGAGTGAACCCATTTTTCTAAAGAGTGTCAGCATCTTTCTCTCATCACCATCCAATGTAATAATTTCTTGACGGGAAGGATCATTAAAAACCACCGATCCCTCCTTGAAGTTAACAACACTCACATCTGTGGATGATAAGCTTTTGTTGACCTTTTGCAGAGGGGCAATATCATTCTTATCTATTTCTGAAGTCAATAATTGCTCCAAGGATATATTGCCCAATCGAGCAATCTTGACCAACACTGATACAGGGGCATCCCTGGCCCCCGCTTCATAACGAACAAAAGTACGGAAACCTACTTTTAGAATTTCCGACATGATGGACTGGGTACAACCCAGTTCCTTGCGAATCGTCTTAAGATTCTTCGCCAGAATTGACATGAAAATTTCCACCAAAATAATTTACATTTATATTCATCATAAGCTATACCCCGGCTCAATACAACCCGGGAAGAGCTCCAAGCTTTGGAAAGCAGCATCCTGAAATAATATCACCAAGAGAATTACCCGATAAAGAAAAGCCATATCATGATCTTTTCACCCTCAGAGTAAAATCGCTATTATCCTCCACTCTCGTCAAAATTCAGCGCAAAAAACTCGAATATGACTGGATACCCAAACTTGCAGCAATATTATTGACGCTTCCAAAAGTCATATAAACCTGCAGTTTAAAAGGGCTAAACATGTTTTAATCTAAAAAAAAGAAATGGCACCAGAATTGCTTCTATCTCTATCAATATCTTTTAACTCGTGTGGAGAAGCGAATATGGATTCGGATGCCTTTTTAGATCAGGAGTATGAGAACTTGAATGATGCCATTTTGCAGGCCATCGTAGCATCAACAGAAGTGCAGAATATTCTTGCGCGGTTCAAGAAGCTAAATCAAATGGATGACAAAGCAGTTCTAAATCTATTTTTAAGCCTTGATGAGTTGTATCAAATGATCAATGAAAAATCCTCTGACCCAGCTACCTATAAACTCGAACCCAACACAACATCAGAACAACCCATAAAACAGGAAAAGAAGTCTTCTCCAGAAGAGACAAGTATCATTGACGGAGAAACATTGACAAACAACGAAGTTTTATTTGAAAAATTCTATCAAGATAAGTTCGATGAAAACAGCTGGATGGAAAAAGCCCGAGTCCGTTTCTAAAGATCTTTTCCCATTACTGGGCGGGTTGTCAATCTATTGCTGAAAAATTTTGGCATCGCAGGATATATACTTGATCTGTTTCAGAGGGATCACAAAAATTTCCTCTGAGGTCGTTACCTCAAACAGTTCCAAGTCATCACTGAAACCATGCTTTTGGGTTGTATCAAGAATAAGTTCCTGATTATCTACGAAAACAATTTTAAGCTGATACTGCATTCCTATTCCCCTTCTGTTTACAAAACTTCTCTAAAAATATCTGCTGTAAAAGTTTGCTCATCTTCTAGTTTGGGTGGGCAACCGCCTCAAACTTTTTCGAAAGAGGATTCTGCAGATAATCTTCAACATAATTTTTCAAATACCCTTTTTCATACAACTTTTTGTTTGAAAGATCCGAGTTGACCTTATTGAGCACCTTAAACCGTACTCGAGGGAAACGTTCTTTAAAATCATCAAATGACACTCCAGATATATCTCGCTCATCATTGGAGGATTTCTCCATAATCACACGGGGAAGATGAATAACCCGCTGGTTAGTTATCCTTTTGGCAACATCGCTAAAAGTAAGCAATGTCGTACAATCCGAATCTCCCCCCAAAGTGTCATTAGGTACGTAAAGAAAACGTGCCCGGCCTCGACGAAACATATGCAGGACTCGGTGAACATTGCCCGCCATCACAACCCAGTCTTTTTTATCCAGTTCACAAGCATCGAAGGTTTTGATGATTTTGTTCCGGTTTAGAAAAGAAGTGATGTCCGACTCTGTATGGATCATCTGGACATTGGTTAAGTTCATATCATAAATTTTTTGCGACTCATCAGCAAGGAACCGCTTTCCCTGCCGCATCAAAGTCGTGGTTTTTTCATCGATATACTTTAAGGGGGTAAGAGTACCCATCCACATCAGGCAGTTCTTGTTAATTTTTGCAATGGTTTTTGCATCTTCAGACATGGTGCCGGGACCAAAAGAATAAAAATTGGCCGAAGTCACCGCCGGTCCGTCGAGCACTTCCAAAACCTGATTGACGGATGGCCCTTTCGGCATCAATTGCTTTCGATAAGCCCCCAACGTGATGACCGAAAGTTCAAAGTTGATACGCCCCGGATACTTCTCTGCCAGACGATTGATCCTCTTCGGATCAAAATAGCCCACCGAGAACATGATGATATTTTTATCAGTCTTTTCCAGGAATTCCTCGATCCACTCCATTGCCTTGGGATGCAAGGCCAGATCGGTCCATTCCATATATTCGTTGCCACCCAGAACCCAAGACTCTGTTGCCCGAGTCGGGAAGGCTATAATTTCATTTAAAATAAAATCCCAATCCTCTTGAGTGGTGAGAGGCATATCAAAAGTCTGGCGATAGCTATGATCCATTTCATAACAAAACGTGCATTTCACCGGACAGGTCTTTCCCAGGCTTATAGGGATTTTGCGATCCTTGATCTCCTTGCGCATTATTTCCTGAAGAAACTCCCGGTTTTCTAAACTCATTGCCAGTCCTTAAATGCACTCATTAAAGACTCATCCACCGGCACTTCCTGACTTTGCCCGGGTTCAAGACTCTGGATAAGCTTGTTGAGATGAACCGCCGCGCAACCCAAATAGGCTATACTTTCCTGTTGAAGTTTATAACTACCCGACTTCAACTTCGTCCCCAGTTCATCAACATGCTTTGAGTCAAAAGGATGA
>JAJDBI010000002.1 GCA_029261435.1 Nitrospinaceae bacterium | reverse complement strand
CCTGATTTACGAGCCCATCCGTACCATTCCAGCCAAACCCAGAATCGAAAAAACCCGCGTAATGCGTGCGAAGTTCCCCACTATTGGGCTCATAAGCAATCATTTCTGCCAACCAGTCGGGCCAGATACACACTCTTTCCTTCGACATCATTATATAGAAACTTTCCGGTTCCAGAATCAACCAATTCTTTTTATTCTTGTATATCGGCTCCCAGAACTCCTCCGCCTTGTAATGCTTGATTTTAGATAGATCAATAACAGTGGAATTGGTCTTGGCCTTGTAGGCAATGATCGATTCCGGCTGATCCCCCGCAACATCCACGCTGACATAAACTCCCTCCTCCACCTTCACTTCATCAACTGGAATGGCAGTTCCTTCCTGATCAAATAAGATAGGGTTTTTCTCATATTTGATCATCATCTTTTCTTTATTCAAGCTCTGCGACGTCACATTCGAAAGCCGTAACTGGTTCAAAGACAACCCCGCATGAATTTTCACAGGAAACGAACGCGAGATGATCTCCAAATACAGTTTGCCGCGATAACCAAGCGGGATCTCATCAAACCGGTGTCCACCATCCACAATGACCCGGGTGAACATATCCAGCCTGCCCGTCGAACTCTTTGGATTAGCCAGGCCGTACAAGGAAGGTGGCAAAGCCAATTCCTCCATCAAGGGAATCAGATAAATGGCATTTTTTTCCAATATCCCGCCATCAGTAATATCAAATTCGTAGAGGCTGACCTCCTTAAGCTTCGTTTCTACTGGCTCATTTTCAGGAAGGAAACTGCATTGGATTCGATAAGCCTTGGGCCCCAGCCGTAAATCCATGCTCACAGGTTGAATCTGAGAGTCCGTGATCGGCTCACGAGAGTGAATCATCCTCTGACGATGCACCTGCTCAATCAATTGACAGGGAAGATATCCAGGTTTCCCCTCTAAATAAGCCATCAGATCCGTTTCCAATATTTTCTTTTCAGCTATAGAGTTCATTAAAAATTTCAGTATACTGTTGAAAAATCCGCCCTGAAACAAGCTATTTTTGGCAGATAAACCGCCATTTACCGTCCTTTTGGTAGACACGCGCAGTTGACAGGCAGTTTGAGGCTATGATTTAATCGTATTACTCAAAATAATTCAACATGATTATTCTGAATCTAAGGAATAAAAATCATTTTTAGACGATCTTTAGACGACCGGTCTTATTAACGTTCACCCAAGCAAGGTTCCGAAAAAAACTATGAGTTCCAAAAACAAAAAAATCGAGTCTCCAAAAAACAATCCATTGAAACGCTCTTTCATGATGTTTACCTGGCTGAGCGTATTGGGTGTTGGACTATGGGCCTTGATGCATTATTCAGCGCCTGAAAGCAACCTGGAACCTTATAAAAATATTCAAGAAGCCAAAATCAAACCTGAAAAGAAAGCACCTGAGACTGAAAAAAAAGAACCCGAGTTCACCCTCCCCAGCGACTTGGACACAGGAAACCTGATCAAAACCGCCACATCCATACCAGCCGCACAATCGCGACTGCCCCGAGAAACTCTGGAGCATATCCAGAAAGGCATGTTGTTAACAGAGGAAGGGAAGTTCAATGCCGGGGATATGGAGTTTGAAAAGGCCGCCAAAATCAGCCCCAATTCGCCAGAATTATTTTCTATCTGGGGTGCGGCACTACGCATGTCAAAAAAGTTTGAAGGGGCCAAACGACGTTTTGCCCGGGCCCATGAACTCTCGCCCAACGATGAGGAAATCACTTTTAACTGGGGCATGACCGAGTTAGAAGCAGACCATCCAAAGGAAGCCATCAAGCTGTTTCAAAAGACCGTAAAACTTTCTCCCAATAACCATATGGCCTACAACATGTTGGGGAAAGCTCATGGCCGCGAGAAAATGTATGATGAAGAAAAATCCGCTTACAAAAAGGCCATTTCCATCAAACCGGATTTTGCCCAGGGACATTTCAATCTTGGTATTGTATTGGGCATCCAGAAAAAGTTTGAAACTGCCGCACCGCATTTCCTCAAAGCGATTGAGTTGGATAAGCAGTTCGAAAAACCTTTCGTCATCCAGATGCTGACCGCGTTGGGACTTTATGACTCTGCGGCTGAAAAACCGATTAAGAAAGACACACCCAAAACTCCAGAACCAGTCCAGCAGGCAAAAATGGACATACCGCCAGCTGCAGAAAAAGTCAGTGCTGACAAAAAGGCAGAAGGCTCTGGCTCTGACCACAAGATGGAGGAAGGGTCCAAGAAAGTTAAAAATACAACTACGGTAAAGGGCAATATCAAGATCAATGGCCGCAAACCTGGACCCAACACACTGGTATTTCTAGAAACCAAAAGCAAGCTGAGAGTGGCTAACCAGAAACCCCAAACACTGACCATACGCCAGAGTGACTTGAAGTTTAGTCCCCAACATTCGGTTGTGCTTGTAGGCTCCACCGTCACATTCTCCAATGAAGACCGTGAGGTGCACAATATTTTCTCCAAGTCTCTCAGCAACCAGTTCAATCTGGGAGCAATGGCATCGGGCTCTTTCAAAACCATCGAGTTCACCCAGGCCGGACCCGTGGTGCTGAGGTGCAATATGCATAAAGACATGATCGGAACTCTATTCGTCGTGCCAAATGGTCATTTCACGAAACCCGATACTAACGGAGACTACCAGTTCGATAACATCAAAAGTGAAGGCTACATCATGCAGGTATGGGACCCGATACTCAGCCCCGATGAGGTCGCTAACAATCTCAAGTCTGCCGATCTGACCGGTGTTGACCAGACTTTCGATTTTGATATCAAGTCCGCTTCGGTCCCGGGAGAAATCCATGACATGACCGATCCGACAGATTACAACGCTATCGTGGACAACATCGAAAAAGAAATGTTACAAGCCATCAAGGACTGGAAAAGTGGCAAAAAGTTTATCTCTCGCAAGCGTATGCTCATGGCTATCACCAAACACTATGATGGAGAAGGTCTGAAAGGCGCAATCGCTAAAAGCTTCAGTTCAAAACGCAGCATAAAACTGGAACAGAAGCTGGATAAAATCCGCAAAGAAATTTCCGGGTACGGGAAAGCTGGAGTGGAGATCACCGAGAGCTCACTCATCAGTCAGGCCAAGCTTGCAGTTTCTCAACTACGCCTGAACGTCAAAGAACTCGAAGCTCGCCTACAACCTGCTCCCGTGGGAGAGGCAAGTAACTAGCAATACTTTTGTTGCCGGCAGTAGTTCTTTGGGAATGTGGAGAATTGTTTCACTGTTTTTTGTGTTTAAAAATCACTGTCATGAAAAGCCGAACATTAATTATTCTACTTCTCATCCTCGTCTATTCACCAGGCTGCAGTAATTTCTCAATTGAACGACAACTTTACGACGCAAACCAAAGTATCCAGAAGGAACAATGCAGAAAAGACCCCACCTATACCTGCCCGGATTTTGAAAGCTACGAGGTATACCAAAAAAAGCGCAAGGAATTAAATACTCAAAAGGATTAAATGCTTTTTCCATCGGCCACATACCACTGAACAACCAAGACAACTCTATATTAATCAATGCGGGTTATTACCATTTGCCTCCCTCACTAGAGAGTGCTAATTTATTTCCATGAGCTTACTTATCTACAACACCCTGACGCGAAAAAAAGAGGAGTTCGTTCCTCTTGAAGAAAATAAAATCGGCATGTACGTATGCGGAGTCACCGTCTACGACTATTGCCATGTTGGGCATGCCCGCGCCGCCATCGTCTTTGACACTTTTTATCGCTATTTCCAGTATCTGGGCTACGAAGTTTGCTTCGTGCGTAACTTTACCGACATCGACGACAAGATCATCAATCGAGCCAATGAAACAAGCGTAAACTGGCAGGAGGTAAATCGAAAGTATATCGAGGCATTTTATGAAGACATGGGAAAGATTAATATCGCCTCCCCCACCAAAGAACCAAAAGCCACCGACCACATCCCTGAAATGCTAGATATGATCCAGTCCCTGGTCGATCAAGACAAAGCTTATGAGTCCGGGGGAGATGTCTTTTACTCGATAAAATCATTCAAAGACTATGGATGTCTTTCAGGAAAAAATATCGACGACCTGCAATCGGGAGCCCGTGTCGAGGTCAACGAAACCAAACGCAATCCCCTGGACTTTGCTTTGTGGAAAAAAAGCAAGCCGGGAGAACCTTTCTGGGAAAGCCCCTGGGGGCCGGGCCGACCCGGTTGGCATATTGAATGTTCTGCAATGAGCAAAAAATATCTTGGTGACACCTTCGACATCCACGGCGGTGGCAAGGACCTGGTCTTTCCACATCACGAAAATGAAATTGCGCAATCCTGCGGTTGTACGGGTAAACAACCCGTTCGCTACTGGGTCCATAACGGATTCGTCAACATCGACAAGGAAAAGATGTCCAAGTCTCTCGGAAACTTTTTCACTATTCGCGAGGTCTATAAAAAATATCATCCTGAGGTATTACGTTTGTTTCTCATCAGCAGCCATTACCGCAGCCCCATCGATTTTTCAGAAAAAAACCTGGATGATGCCACCAAAGTACTTTCCCGGTTTTATGAAGGACTGGCAGGCGCACGCAAAAAAATAGAAAGTCTTGCACTTGCCCCGGACTTTCAGGAAAAAGTTAAGAACCATGCCTTGACGAAGAAGTTTGAAGCCGCCATGAACGATGACTTGAACACGGCTGTCGCAATAGCCCATATGAACGAAGAACTGCGGAACCTCAACACTGCCGTGCTTGGCGATAACGGCACTTCTCTTGAAGATCTTGCCGTCGCAACAGCAGCATGGGAGGCGGCAGGCAGCATTCTTGGGTTGTTTTCCCGCACTCCCGAAGAATTTGAAAAAGAACTTTTTGCAATCAAAAACAGCGACCGGGGCTTGGATGTCAAAAAAATCGAGCAGTTGATTGCAGATCGCAACTCGGCACGCCAAGCCAAAAACTGGGCGGAAGCTGACCGTTGCCGTAATGACCTGACCCAAATGGGAATTCTTATCGAGGACACTCCGGATGGTACTGAGTGGAAGCTGAAATGACAGCAACGTTTTCTGATGCCTACCTGAAGTTCACCAGCACCTGCAATCAACTACAAGTCCGGGAAGAAGATCACACCATCAGGGTCCCGGAAAAAGTTATTCGCTGCATCTGGAACGACCAATTATTTTGTACTCCCTCCCTCAGAACCAAAGACGATCAAAACCTCGAAATCATTTACCCCGGATACTGGAATTTCGGCAAGGGACCCGACTTCACCAGTGCCACGATCAAGGTAAATGGAAAAGTTTATGAAGGAGATGTCGAACTGCATGTCTACGCCACTGATTGGAAGGCTCACGGGCACTCTCAGAACCCAGACTTTGACAACGTTATCCTGCATGTCTATATGTGGCAGGGGCGAGGCAAAGAATCCCGGCCACAGGCAAAACAGCAAAAACTTCCCTTCCAGTTTGAAATTAAAAATTACCTGACCAAAGGCATCCTTGACCTCAACAATGAACTCGACTTTGAAAGTTACCCAGCTCTGAACTCCTGCAATATTGGTCTCTGTCATCAACCCCTGGCACAGCTATCAGAAGAAAAACTCACTCACCTTTTGAATGCCGCTGGTGATGCGCGCGTGTTCACCAAAATGGAGAGATTCCACGATTCAGTCATTATCGAAGGCTATGAACAGACTTTTTATCGAGGCGTTGCAGAGGCATTAGGTTACCCCGAAAACAAACAACCGTTTCAGACTCTGGCCGACACTCTACCTTTGACCGAGCTAAAAAATCTGGTGCCGGGAAAATTCCGTAAAGAAGAAAGAGTTCTGCACTATCAGGCTTTGCTTTTCGGTGTCTCGGGCTTGATGAATGAAGGCGGGGAAAAAAAGGCCGGGTTCCTTAAACTCCTACCACTATGGGAGTATTACCAGGGCCGTGTTCCCACTTCCTCTCTTAAGAAAGAAGATTGGAGTTTCCGCGCAATCCGACCGGCCAATTACCCATACAGACGGCTGGCAGGATTAGCCCACTTGATCGTGCGTCACGAGAAAGAAGGAATGTTTGCCAACTTTATAGGAACTTATCAAAAGATTCTCGCTTCTTCCAATCAGGAAGTTCTCGATAAAAAAACCTTGAACACTTTCAACGATTTCTTTTGTCTGGCCGTCGATGATTACTGGGCAAACCATTACACCCCGGATGGCAAGACCCTGGAGCAGTCTCAGCAATTGATTGGCTCTGCACGGTCTCGCGAAATCATTATCAACATTGGCCTGCCCATCGGCCTGATTTTTGCGCGCGCTGGAAAATTCAAAGTGCTGGAAACAGGACTGAACGCTCTGTTTCAAACTGGCAAGAGTACCAGCGATCACAAATTGCTTCGATTCATGAAGCATTATATTTTTGGAAACCAGGAGAAAATGCTCCGAGTTCTGCACTCCGAAAAACAAAACCAGGGATTGATGCAGGTTTATCAGGATTTCTGCACCCAGAACGAGAATAATTGTCTACATTGTCCATTTCCCGATGTGGTTAACAGATATTTTTCCTAAAAAAACACAAAAAATGCATCAACCCCATTGCGTAATCACTCAATTTCCCCTAAAATTCACATCCCCCCTGATTGTATTGAAATTTCGAATTGATTGTATTGAACTTTCGAGATAAGGTGGAGGCTTACCCCATTCAGCAATAAGGAATCCCGTTTAATGGATCATTTAGACGAATTAGAAAATCAAAGCATTTTTATCCTGCGTGAAGCCTACAAAAACTTCAATAACCTGGCGATGCTGTGGTCGATCGGAAAGGATTCCACCATTCTGGTCTGGCTCGCACGTAAAGCCTTTTTTGGTCATTGTCCGATTACGTTGGTTCACATCGACACGACCTTCAAGATTCCCGCTATGATTGAATACCGAGATCGAGTCGCCAAAGAATGGGGACTGAATCTGGTGGTCGGCAAAAACCAGAAAGCGCTGGATGAAGGCATGAATCATGAAAAAGGTCGATTGGTTTGCTGTGAAGCATTAAAAACCAACGGGCTGCACTGCATCATGGAAGAACACGGTTATACCGGACTGATTCTGGGCATTCGAAGGGATGAAGAAGGCACCCGTGCCAAGGAACGTTACTTCTCGCCACGGGATAAAAACTTTGAATGGAATTTCAAGGACCAGCCTCCTGAGCTATGGGACCAGTATAAAACCAGCTTTGCCGATGACACACACATCCGCATTCACCCGATCCTGCACTGGACGGAACTGAATGTCTGGGAATACATACAGAGGGAGAAAATCCCCATCATTGATCTTTATTTCGCCACTCCAGAAGGAAAGCGTTACAGATCTCTGGGTTGCGCCCCTTGTACCGGCACCATTGAGTCCACAGCTAAAAACGTAGACGAAATTGTGGAAGAACTTAAAAACAACACCACCACATCAGAGCGCTCCGGACGGGCACAGGATCAGGAAAACACCTATGCCATGCAGAAACTGCGAGCCCGAGGATATATGTAAATGGGCAATAACGGAAGCACTTCAGAACTTTCCAGCCGTCTTTTACGGCTGGTCATCGTTGGTCATGTGGATCACGGCAAATCTACCCTGGTAGGACGTCTTCTCTCCGACACTGGGTCCCTGCCAGAAGGCAAACTCGAATTTATTCACGACATCTGCAAGCAACAGGGCAAGGAATTTGAATTTGCTTTTTTGCTGGACGCCTTGGAAGAGGAGCAGGAACAAGGCATCACCATTGACACTTCGCAGATTTTCTTCAGCACCGCGCAACGTAAATACGTCATCATCGATGCACCCGGTCACAAAGAGTTTCTCAAAAATATGGTCACAGGTGCCGCCGATGCTGAAGCCGCCCTTCTAATGATTGACGCCAAAGAAGGTGTGCAGGAACAATCGCGGAGACACGGCTATATTTTAAAATTGCTGGGGCTCACTCAAGTTGCAGTGGTGATCAACAAGATGGATTTGGTGGGTTATGACGAGAAGGTCTACAACAATATCAAATCAGAATACACCGCCTTCCTCGATTCTTTGGGAATTGAAGCGCGGGAATTTATTCCTGTTTCCGCCAAGCTCGGGGTCAACATCGCTTCGCTAAAAGATGAAATGCCCTGGTACAAAGGGCCGACTGTTTTAAATATGGTCGACCAGTTCGAGAAAAAACCGCCACCAGACCATCTCCCTTTCCGGTTTCCCGTTCAGGATGTTTATAAATTTGATGAACGACGCATCATCGCCGGGCGGGTTGAGTCGGGTAAACTTAAGACCGGGGATAGAGTCATCTTCTCCCCTTCCAACAAGCAGGCGGTGGTTAAATCCATCGAAGCCTGGAGCGTGCCTGAGAAGCCTGATATTGCCACCTCTTCCGAGTCCATCGGGTTCACCCTCGATGAACAGATATTTGTAGAGCGCGGCGACGTGTGCACCCTTATGGACCAGTTGCCCATCGTCTCCACCACCTTCGATGCCAATGTTTTCTGGATGGGTCAGCGTAATCTGGAAAAAGGCAGAAAATTCACCATCAAATTGAACACTCAAGAAGTGGAGTGCGAAGTGGTAGAGTTCAAAAAAGCCATTGATGCTTCTACTCTGGAAACCTTGACGAACCAGGATTATATCGCCAAGAACGACGTTGCAGAGTTGACCTTGAAAACACGAACTCCGGTAGCTTTTGACCTGTTCGGGTCCATTGCCACCACCGGTCGATTCGTTCTAGTCGATGAGTATGATGTTTGCGGTGGCGGTATCATCACCACTTACACCCCGGCGACCAAATCTGACAAACTCAGAGATGAAGTACGCACACGGGATTTCAATTGGATCAAAAGCGACATCACCCCTGATGAAAGGGCATACCGCAACGGGCATCGGGCGGCACTGATTCTCATCACTGGCGACCCAGGTACTGGAAAAGGTCCACTGGCCAGAATTCTCGAACACAGCTTGTTCCAGAATAATTTTCAAAGCTATTTGCTCGACCGCAGAAATGTCAACCTGGGGGTCGGAGCCGATTTGGACGACCCCAAAAGCAGCGGAGAAGGCGAGTCTGCCCGAAGATTAGGTGAAGTGGCAAAACTTTTTCTAGATGCTGGCCATGTGGTCATCTCCACCAGCAATGCTTTCCATCAGGAAGACCAGGCTGACCTGAGGTTATTGGCGAATCCCTATCAAGTTGTAGAAATACAAGTGGGAAGTCAATCATCGGGAGAACCTGACTTGGTCCTCTCTTTGGATGAAGCGCAAAATGCCAAAGAAGCCTCTCTTAAAATTCAGAATTTTCTCAAAGAAAAGAAAATTCTAATGGGGCACAACTACTCTATATAACCCTCTAACGAGGGTCCGATAGCGAAAATTCGTAAAGCCACTTTACCCTGCTGCCAATAAAAGTTATTGAAACAGGGTCCAGGGGACACTGGGAAATAGAGATTGACATTAGCCCGGTTATCGGGCATTAATAGCGTTCCTGAAAAGCGGAAAAACCCAAGCTGGAGTTAGAGCTAACATGCCAAAAATCAAGGTCATCAATACAGAAACAGACGAAACCATTGATTTAAAAGCTGGTTATGGGGCGAACTTGAGAAAGGCCGCACTCTATAATGATGCTGAGGTTTATAAAGGACTGAATAAGTTCCTAAACTGTCGCGGGCATGGTCTGTGTGGCAAATGCGTAGTAGAAATTGAACCCATGGAAAACGTAAACCCACGTACCTTTTTTGAGAATGTTCACAAACTCGAAGACAACCAAAAGCTCGGCTGCCGCGTAAAGGTCTATGGCGATATCACCGTCAAAGCCGCCATTCAGGACTGACTTCTACGAGCATTTTTCTCCCCCCCACCAACACAACCTTCACCCATTACCTTTAAATTCTTAGAATAATCAACAGTGGCAGGAGTACCAGCCCCATTGCACCGATGAACGCGTGGACCAGCATGTCCCAGCGTTTGCTGAACGGAACGAGTGTGATACAGTAGAGGCAGACCAAATAATCCAACAGTGTATTATCGTCGTGGGTCTGGTTCATCAGCAGATAGTAGCCCAGACAAAACGCGATAGTATAAAACAGGAGTCGATGTATTTTCAGGCTCTGGGCAGTCTTTTTCCTGAATGCCAGGAACAACCCCAGAAATATATTGAGGATATAAAATCCGATCGCAGCCACCACCCATATCAGTGAAGGCGACGATGTAATTTTAGGGATTAGTGTGGGTTCCATATACTTGATATTTTATAAAAGTTGTAAATCACCTCAGTTCCTCTTTGCAAAAGAGGGGTCATTGAGACTCCCCCTTCCACGAAGTGCCCGTATCGGGAATGAAAGCTTCGGTGGTGCATCATAGGGGTTGGAGGGATTTGATTCAAAGGGAATCTTAGCATGGACTTGAATTTGAAAGATCGAAAAGTGATCATCACCGGAGCCGGTGACGGTATTGGCAGGGCTCTTGCCCTGGAGTTTGCCAAAGAAGGTGCAAAGGTTGCTGTCTGCGCTCGCAGCCAGGACCGTTTGGATTCCCTGGCCGATGAAATTGAAGGTGCAGGACATCTTTTCCAATCCGCTGACCTCGGAACGGCGAAAGGTGTTGAAACGTTTTACGAAAACGTAATGAAACAACCGGGCCAGGTCGATGTGCTGATCAATAATGTCGGAGCAATTTTAAAACTGGCTAATTTTTATGACCTGAGCGATCAAGACTGGGAAGATTCGTTTCAAATTAATTTAATGTCTGCTGTCAGGTTGAGTCGATACTGCATTCCATCTCTCAAACAATCTGCTTGCGCCAGAATCATTAATATCTCATCCATTGCGGCAGCCAGTCCCCAGGATGTTTTCCCCCATTACAGTGCCATGAAGGCCGGACTATCCAACTTAACCGTTTCTCTGGCCCAGACTCTTGCGCCGGATAAAGTTCTTGTCAATTCCATTTCTCCCGGCCCCGTGTGGAGCAAATCATGGGAAGATGAAGCGCGAAATTCCGGGTCTGATTTCGAACAAACCAAAAAAGAAATCATGGAACAAACCGGGAAAACCGTTCCTTTAAACCGAATGGGCATGCCGGCTGATTTAACCGGACTGGCCCTGTTTCTGGCTTCCGAAACATCCAGTTGGATAACCGCCACAAATTTTACTGTCGATGGCGGGATCACCCGGAATCCTTAATTAAGAAAAAACTAATGATGACTTGGAAAACTAAATTTTTATCGGGTTTGATATTACTGGCTCTACTCGCCGGGTGCTCGGTTTCCCGCACCACCAATTCTGACAAAGTCCTGGTCACTCATGACTCCCCTATCTTTGATAAACGTTTTGAATCCGTTTCACTGAAAGATATCAATCTGAAAAACTTCTGGGATCATAGCGATCTAACGGATGACCTTGAACCGGTTCCATTGGACAATCACACATTTTCCCGTATCACCGAGCAGGTGAAACAGGCGGTGGTGAATATTTACACCATTCGGCTGGAGGAACGTGATGCTAAATTTGGAATCGCTCCCAATGATCTTTTACCGATTCGCATTCCTCTTGTTTCCAACATTCTTGATATCATTCCCTTTCAGGTCCCTATCCCATATAAGGAGGAAGGATTCAGTCTGGGCTCAGGCTTCCTCGTTAACCGGGAAGGCTACATTCTCACCAATGCCCATGTGATTTCCAATTCTGTCAACATCCGTGTTGTGCTGTCTGAGGGGAAGAAAGAATATCCCGCAACAATCATTGGTATCGACCGCATGACCGATACCGCCCTGATAAAAATTGAGCCCGACTTCACTCCTACCGTTTTACCCTTCGGAGATTCTGACAAGCTGAGAATGGGGGAAGTGGTACTGGCAATGGGCAATCCACTGGGATTTCAACATTCAGTCACATCTGGACTGATCAGTGCCAAAGAGAGATCAGTTCCTCACGCCGGTGACCGCTACAACAATTTCATACAAACCGACTCGGCAATCAACCCCGGAAGTAGCGGCGGACCTCTCGTTAATCTTCATGGCGAAGTAGTGGGAATCAATACGGCTATTATTGAGCAGGCACAATTAATCGGATTCGCCATCCCGATCAATGTCGTAAAAGATGTCATGGCAATGCTGATCACTGGCAAAACGGAAAGAGGATGGTTTGGAGCTCAAGCAATTCCACTCTCGTCTGAGCAGGCCGCTGAATTAAACTATGAAGAACCTGATGGAATGATCATCAAAGGTGTAGAAAAAAACAGCCCTGCCGAAAAGTCGGGCCTGAAGATAAATGACATTATCACCCGGTTCAACAAAGAGCCCATCACCAACCTGGCGATCTTGCAGAGAAAACTACTGACTCTTACACCAGGACAGGAAATTCATTTAACCATCTTCCGGGATGATAAAGTCTTCGAAGTTTCCAGCACCCTGGCCTTGAAAAAAACTGAGGAGGATGTGATAGAAGAACCTTCCTCCTGAATTTTCGACAGCCTGTTGTAGACTTTGCTCGACTTGCGTTTTAAAGAAAGTCGAAGTATTCTTCCAATTGGAAATAACCCCCTATTTTCTTGCGGGACTCTTCATCAACTTTAAAAACGAACCAAATTGACTATGTCCATTAACCCACAAATCTTTCGCGAATATGATATCCGCGGTGTAGTCGGTAAAGACCTCACCCCAGGAACCGTTCAACAAATCGGCCAGGCCATTGGCACATACATGAGACGCCAGGGAGGAAAATCGTTGGTGGTGGGAAGGGATGTTCGCTCCAGTTCGGTGGAATTCCGGGATATTTTATCCAAGGCTCTAAACTCCACCGGATGCGATGTCGTGGATATTGGAATGGTCCCCACCCCTGTTTCCTATTTTGCCCTGCATCATCTTAAGGCAGATGGCGGCGTGATGATCACCGGCAGTCACAATCCACCCGAGTTCAATGGATTCAAAATCAGTCTTGGTCAATCCAGTTTATACGGAGAAAAAATTCAGGAACTGAAAGGCCTGATTGATACAAAAGACTTTGAAACGGGTTCAGGAAAAGTCGGTCAGACAAGTGTTATGGAACCTTATATGGAAAACATTTGTTCTATATTGAAGATTCCCCGAAAAGTGAAAGTTGTGGTTGATGGAGGTAACGGATGCTTTGGCATTGTGGGACCGGAACTCCTGAAAAGACTCGGGCTGGAACCCATAGAAATTTTTTGTAAACCGGATGGCACCTTCCCCAACCATCACCCCGACCCTACGGTGGAAGAAAACCTGCAAGGGTTGATAGAAAAAGTCCAATCCGAAAAGGCAGAACTGGGTATCGGGTTTGATGGAGATGCTGACCGCATCGGCCTGGTTGATGAAAAAGGCAATATCCTCTGGGGCGACCAACTGTTGACTATTTTCGCACGAGATATTTTATCGAGAAATCCCGGCGCCACCATTGTTGGTGAAGTCAAATGTTCTCAAAACCTGTATCAGGATATTGAAAAACATGGCGGAGTTCCAGTCATGGCACCGGCGGGCCATTCTTTGATTAAAAAGAAAATGAAGGAGACCGGCGCTCTTCTGGCAGGAGAAATGAGCGGCCATGTCTGTTTTGCTGACAATTATTTCGGGTTCGACGACGCAGTGTTTGCAGCAGGACGGATTTTGCAAATTGTCGCTCAGTCTGACATGAAGGTTTCTGAAATGCTGGCCGACCTTCCCAAAACAGCTTACACGCCGGAAATCCGCATAGACTGCCCTGATGACAAAAAGTTTAAAATCGTTAGTGAATTAACAGAAATTTTCAGGAACCAGTACGAAGTCATCGACATTGATGGAGTGCGCGTTAACTTTGGCGATGGCTGGGCATTGATTCGCGCCTCCAACACACAACCGGTACTGGTGCTAAGGTTTGAGGCCAAAACCCAGACTCGTCTTGTAGAACTGGTCGGCATCATAAAAAAACAAATGGATAAGTACCAGCCCACTATTCAGTTTGATTATCAGCCATGATAAAAAAATATCTTCATACACGCTTTCGTGTGTCTGACATGGAGCAGTCCGTCCAGTTTTATAGAGATGTCCTGGGCATGGAAGTCCTGGAGCAAAAAACCTCACCGCGCGGCTCAAAGCTGGTGTTTCTGCGTTTTCCCGGTACAGATTGTGAACTGGAGTTGTGTTCTTTTCCAGAGTCTGGGAAAATTGAAGTTCCGGAAGATTTGGTGCATCTGGCCTTTGAAGTTGAAAACCTGGACAACTGCATCTTCAAACTGGAACACGCCAGAATCCCCATCACTGAAGGTCCCATCGAAACTTCAAACGGTACTCGCTTCATTTTCACCGAAGATCCGGATAAATACGAAATCGAATTGATGCAACACCCCCGCTAGCCGCCCAATATAAAGAAGCCCGTTCTGCTTGTTGTCTACACAGCTTGTTCTATCTACTTAATTATCATTCCTGCGTAACCCACGACCTTTTCCATATTGCCGTTGACTTCCCCGGAGGTCATATACTTGACCAGTTCGGCCTCTTTGGCACCCAGGCTTTCAGAACTATACAACATGACGGTGACGGGATTGACCCCACACATGGTTATTTTTTCTGACCGTACCGTTTCATATAAACCAACCGGGTCGCGATTTTGAATGCAAGTAATGGCCCTACGATCTTTCGTTTTGGCTTTATCATGTGATTCATAATGCGTCATATCCGAGCTGGCAACCAGCAGGACCGGCTTATCCAACCGGGTCACGGCCCGTACAATTCCTTCGCCGAGTTCTTTGCAGGCCGAAACTTTGATCCGTCTGAGACAGATCGGGACAATTTGAAATTCTTTTTTAAAGTATTGCAGAAACGGCAACTGGGTCTCCAAAGAGTGCTCAAGCCGATGCGCGGAGGAGTCTTTCTTTGCTAGTGAAGTTTCTTCGCATATGGCGTTTGCCATTTCCCGGTCGATGGCAATATCACCCATAGGCATAGACCAGGTTCCTTCAGTCATAACCGCCACCTCTTCACCCTGGTCGGTGTGATTGGGACCCATTAATATAACCGTATCTGGAATTTCAATTCTTGAATACACCGCTCCCGCCACATCTCCCGAGTACATAAATCCTGCATGAGGTGCAACGATACCCAGAGCCGGACTCTTTTTCGCATTCCGATCAATATGCGCTTCCACTTCTCGAACCAAAGCCTCGCGTTCGGCAGGATAAAACCTGCCCGCCACCGCTGGCTGACGCTTTGCATGATTTTTTTGATCCGAAAATATCATTGCCGAATCTCTCCGGTCATGGGCACAAACACCACACCCGTGATGAGTTTCTCTATCAGGCTTCCGTCTTCCTGCCTGGTCAGCACCATCAGTTTCTGCGATGCTCCGGTGTTCTCTAAAGGAAGAACCATCCTGCCACCGACTTTCAACTGGTCCAGCAAAGGTCGTGGTATTTTAGGCGTCGCCGCAGTGATGAGAATTGCATCGAAGGGAGATTTTTCCTGCCAGCCTCTATACCCATCACCATGCCGGACAGTGACATTGTTATAACCCAACTCTTTAAATTTAATCTCTGCAGTACGAGCCAGAGACTCAACGATCTCGATGCTATAAACTTCCTTGACGATTTCCGCCAGCACTGCTGCTTGATAAGCCGAGCCTGTACCGATTTCTAAAACACGATCATCGGCTTTCAACATCGCGCTCTGAGTCATCAGGGCAACGATATATGGCTGAGAAATGGTCTGGTTTTCTTTTATGGGGAGAGCAAAGTCGGAATAAGCCCGACTTAAATATTCGGTCTCGACAAACAAGTGGCGGGGTACTTTTAGCAGGGCCTGCAATACAACCTTGTCGTGGATGCCACGACGCTTTATCTGATTTTCAACCATCTCTTTTCGGGCAGACTGAAAATCTGCAGAAAGTAGAGGTCTGGACATGAAAAACGTCGAACAAAAGACGGTGATCAGGGTAGGGAAAAATGCCTTAAAAAATAAGCCCGTTTTTCTTGAGCCATTCATCATTATCGAATTTTTTGTTGGAAAATTCCTGGAATTCGATTTCTTTTTTAGAAAGTTCCTGGCCATCAATGAACTGCGGCTTTCGCGAAGACTTCTTGCTCTTGCGCTTTTTGGGCGCGGGCCGCTCCTCTTTGAGGTCCTCTTCAACTTCCAATTCCAGCGAATCGGTCAGCACTTCCATCTTAAGGACCAAAACCATAAAACTTTTGGGGCAGATATTGTCGTCTTTCTGAATTTCAGCAACAATCTTTTTAACCTTGGGTGACATCATGACCGCTTCGGTAATCGCCTTGGATAACTTTTCAAAACTTCGTTCAGACCCATCGGAGTCGCTCATAAAATCCCCCTTTCAGTTACCTGATAAAAAATACAGATAAACACGTTGCTTCATTCAACCTTAAACCCCTCCCACCACCTTGTCAAGCAGATAGCCTCTAATACAGAGGAACAGATGAGTCGATTTTCTCCGACCATTCGTTGATACCGCCTCGCATGCTTTTCAGGTTACGGAAACCCATTTCCTCCAATGCTTTCAATGCTTTCATTGAACGCACCCCGGCCTTGCAATGAAGTACAATCTCGTCATCGGGGCTCAATCCATTCAATAAAGCAGTGTCTTTGGCTTCAATATCACCAAGTGGAATCAGGGTCGCCTCTTCAATTTTGCAGATACCATATTCCGACGGTTCCCGAACATCGATCAATTTGAACGCATGTTTCGCATCCATCATTTCTTTGACCTGCTCTACAGCAATTTCCTTCTCAAGATCAGCAGCAGAGTCTTGCTCTTGAACCGGCACAATTCCGCAAAACTGTTCATAATCAATCAACTCAGTAATGGTCGGGTTGTCACCGCAGATCGGGCAGGACGGGTCTTTGCGCAATTTCATTTCCCTGAACTTCATCGTCAACGCATCGAACAGCAAAAGCCGTCCCACAAGTGAATCACCAACACCCAATATCAGCTTGACCACTTCGTTGGCCTGAATCAGCCCGACAATACCTGGTAATATTCCAATCACTCCACCCTCGGCACAACTTGGCACCAGACCTGGTGGCGGTGGTGCCGGGTAGAGACAACGGTAGCAGGGACCCGTTCTGGAATCGAACACCGAAGCCTGGCCTTCAAAGCGCAGAATGCAGCCATATATATAAGGTTTCTTCAACAACACGCAGGCATCGCTGGCAAGATATCGGGTGGGGAAGTTGTCTGTGCCATCAACAATGATGTCATAGTCGGCAAAAATCTCCATCACATTTTCCGAAGACAAACGCGTGTTGTAAGTGGTCACATTGATGCTGGAATTCAAATCGGCAATACGGGCTTTGGCAGAATCCACTTTCAATTTTCCGACTGTCGACTCCCCATGCGCTACCTGCCTTTGCAAGTTGCTGAGGTCGACCACATCAAAATCTATCAAACCCAGATTCCCCACTCCGGCCGCTGCAAGATACAGTGCCAATGGCGAACCCAGTCCACCCGTGCCAATCAAAAGCACCTTCGAATTACAAATTTTTTCTTGTCCCTCAACCCCCACCTCGGGCAAAAGCAAATGTCGACTGTAGCGGTTGATCTGATCCTGTGTCAAAGCCATAACGAACCATCCTTTAAAAAACGATCACTATTTTTACCTTATTACAGATTAGATTCAATTCTACCAGAAAAGATTCTCCAGACAACCAAGCTACGCTTGGAGGAAAGTTGACCGTGGCTTCTTAAGCCAAGACAGCGGTTGCCGGTAGAACGAGTCAGTGCTAGCTGCCTCCTTCGCAGAAGGCCTCTTCAAATCCGGCAATCGAGCCTTCTATGACCGAATCGGGCAGACAATAGGAAATGCGGAAGTATCCGGGAAGACCGAATCCTCTACCCGGCACCACCAACACCTTTTTCTCGGCCAGCTTTTTAACGAACTCCACCTCATCTTCCAAAGGTGATTTCGGGAAAAAATAAAAAGCTCCCTGCGGTTTCACCACCTGATAACCAATCCGAGTCAGTTCCTTATAGAGGTAATCGCGTTTACGGCGATATTGTTCCACATCCACCGTCACTCCCTGCACCTGTTTCACCACACGCTGGATAAGTGCCGGAGCATTGACGAATCCCAATACCCGGTTGCAAAAGATCAATCCTGCCATGAGTTGTTCTGCTGACTCACATTGCGGGTGCACGACCACAAAGCCAATACGCTCACCGGGCAGAGCGATATCCTTGGAATGAGAAGTGATGTAAATACTGTTTTGGTAAAACTCCATGATGTTCGGCGCTTCCACCTCATCAAACGTGATTTTTTTATAGGGGTCGTCTGAGATCAGGTAAACGGCTTTGCCGAGCTTGTCCGAATGCGCTTTTAAAACACGAGTCAGCTCCTGCAACTCCTGGCGCGAATAAACCACTCCTGTCGGATTGTTTGGGGAGTTGATGATAACCGCTTTGGTTTTGTCGTTGAGCGCGTTTTGTAATGCCACGAAATCCAGCCGAAAATCATCGAGAGTCGGCACCGCCACTGCCTTGCCACCATGATTGTCGGCATAAAACAGATATTCGACAAAATAAGGTGTGAAGATAATGACTTCATCTCCCGGATCGAGCAGAGTTTTTAAAGTAATATTGAGTCCCCCTGCCGCACCGCAAACCATCACCACATCGTTGGCCGAAAGCTCCACCTTGCATTCTGGAGATAAGGACTCGGCAATCACTGCCCGCACATCGGCCAACCCGGCATTTGGCATGTAGCGGTGCAATCCGTGAGATTCATCTCGCGCACTTTCTATCAACGCTTTTCGGACCTCTTCCGGAGGTTCTATCACAGGGTTCCCCAAAGACAGGTCGAACACGTTTTCCTCACCAAACTCCTTTTTCAGTCGAATTCCTTCCTCAAACATTTTACGAATCCAGGAAGAATTTTCCATGAATCCGGTGACTTTTTGCGATATCGCCATGCTAAAACTCCACTATAAAAACTACTCATTCACTTTGTTGGATTTACATTCCCATCCATAGCATATTCCCCCAACAGGATCAACGCTCCACTCGCTATGGAGGCAACTGGCAATAACTTTTATGGGCTGGCAACAGTTTAGCTCAGCATAACATGCTGTTGCCAATTCCCCCTCACGGGAGTAAGCCACTCGCCGTGGGGGCACACTCTATGAACCGCCAACAGAATTTGAGCACAAGAAAAGGATATGGTTCATTGTTTGCTGGGGCTCTACGCGTTATATTGGCGTGGAACTATTTTTCTAATATCTAACTGTTTCATGACCACTCCAATCATTCAATTCATAGACGTCTACAAGTCCTACCAAAGTGGATCACAACCGGTGACCGCCTTGGAGGCGGTGAACCTGAGCCTCGATGCCGGGGACTTTGTAACCATCATGGGTCCCAGTGGCGGAGGAAAAACCACTTTGCTCAACCTGCTGGCAGGACTCGACCTGCCTGACAAGGGCCAAATCATCCTCAATGGTCGCAAGGTGTCCGATTTTTCCGACCATGAGCTGACTTTGTTACGTCGTAAAGAAATCGGTTTTGTGTTCCAGTTTTTCAATCTCATGCCGACTCTCACCGTAATGGAGAATGTAGAACTGCCGCTTCTGCTGGCACATTCATCCAGAACCGATGGCGAACGTATTAAAACTCTACTCGATTATGTCGGACTCTGGCATCGAGCCAGCTCTTTCCCCGCTGAACTTTCAGGAGGAGAGATGCAACGCGTCGCCATCGCCCGTGCCCTGGTGCATCAACCCGTCATCCTGTTAGCCGATGAACCCACCGGAAACCTCGACTCGGAAAACGGACTGAAGATCATCGACCTCATGCGAAAAGCCGCCACCGATTTCAAAACAACCGTCGTCATGGTCACCCACAACCCACAGGTCGCAGCCATCGGCAATCGTCATTTCGAAATACGCGATGGCAAACTGACCGATCAAACAGCATGAGTTTTCTGCTTTATTTTAAAGATCTGTTCACCGCGCTCATCCTGCGTCCCTTACTGCGAGATCCCTTTCGCACTGCCATCACCATCCTTGGCGTAGCAGTGGGAGTCGCCGTGTTTCTCAGCATCCGTCTGGCAAATCAGCAGACCATGATGTCTTTCACCGAAAGCGTAGACCTGGTTTTAGGCCGAGCCGATGCGGTTATTCGAGTTGAAGGAATCGCTTTCGATGAAGCGGTCTTTGAAAAACTCCACTCTCTCAGGTCAGAGATCAAGGCCTACCCGGTGATTGAAGGATATGGGGTTGAGTCCACCAGCGGCGAGGTGGTAGAGATCATCGGCACCGACCTTTTGCAGGACAGTGGCATCCGCGATTTTTCCATCAAAACTGTGGAGAAAGACCTGAAAGGATTGATTCCACTCATCATGGATCCAGCTGGAGTCATTCTTCCTGAAAAATTTGTACCGGCCACCCAATTTGGCCCCGGCGACACCATCGAGTTTCTGATAAAGGGACAAGTTAAAACTCTCAACGTCAATGCGATACTGGAAGACAAGGGAATCGCTAAAGCCTTGAATGGAAATTTCGCTCTGATGGATATCGCAGCGGCACAAAATGCGTTTGATAAAATAGGTCGACTGGATCGCATAGACATTCAGTTTCTAAACTCCGCCGACTTCGAATCGATGCAGGAAAAAATATCCGCCCTGCTTCCCGGACATATGAAAGTCGAGCGCCCGCAACGCAAGAATCGTCAGATTGGAAAAATGTTGCAGGCTTTTCAATATAACCTGACTGCCTTAAGTTTCGTGGCTCTACTCGTCGCACTCTACCTGATTTACAACATGATCGCCCTTTCGGTAGTGCGCCGAAGAGTGGAGATAGGCACCCTGCGCGCAATTGGTGCCACACCTGCCTTAATTGCACTGATCTTTTTTCTGGAAGCCGGAGTCATTGGTGCTATCGGCTCTGTAATGGGAATCGGGTTGGGATATTTTTTCGCCCAGTTTTCTTTGGATGCTGTTTCTCTCACCGTCAACAACCTGTATGCGCCAAGCTATGTCACAGAAGTGGATTTTCAGTGGAGCAAGATGGGCCCCTATTTCATTCTAGGTGTGGTGCTCAGCTTTATATCTGCTCTCATCCCCGCCTGGGACGCGGCCACCACCCCACCTACCACGGTCATGCGACGTGGAAGTTATGATCTCAAACTGTTTCGCGGAAACAGAGGATTAAACGTGACAGCTTTGATCGTGGTTCTGCTCTCTGCGCTCTGCACGCAATTACCACCCATCAACAATTTCCCATATTTTGGTTTTTTTTCGGTTTTTTTAATCATCCTCAGTCTTTCCCTGTTAACACCCGCAGTTTTACTGTGGACCCGCGATCGGCTGCATTTCTTTTTTAAAAACCGGTTTGGAGGGGAAGGACTGCTGGCCTGCATGAACCTTTCGCAAAATGTGGGACGTAACGCCCTTGCCATCTCGTCACTCGCTATCGCCTTCATGATGGTCATCAGCATGTCGATCATGGTACACAGCTTTCGCCAAACCGTGATCGTGTGGATAGACCAGACATTGCGTGCCGACCTGTTTGTCCGTGTAGCAGGAGGAAGAGATATCGACTATCAGCATACCCTGCCCTCAGAGTCAGTGGAGAAACTGAAATCTCTAAAAGGCATTGCCGCAGTCGATCAGTTCCGTGCCCTCGACATCACCTATAACGATCTTCCTGTGGTGCTGGCAACGGGTGATTTTTCAGTGCTCTCTCAATACGGAAATCTGGTAATCAAAACCGGCCCACCCGCGCAAGAACTTGCTAACATTATGGTCGGCCAGAACCGGGCTATGGTTTCCGAAGCCTTCTCCCTCAAACACAAAGTGAGTGTTGGAGACAATATCGAATTGCAAACTCCCAACGGTCCTGTCCAAATGGAAGTTGCCGCTATCTATTTCGATTATTCCCGTGAACGCGGATACATCATTCTAGACCGAACCACATTTTTAAATTATTACAAGGAAACTGCGATCAACAGTTTTGTAATTTATCTTTCAGACAAAACCCAACTGGACTCCACCCGGAAAGAAATTCTTAAAACATTAAAAGACCATCGACTCATCATCCGTTCCAATTCCGAATTAAAAAAACAGGTGCTGGAAGTGTTCGATAAAACTTTTGCCATCACCTACTCACTGGAAATTATAGCCATACTGGTGGCGGTACTGGGACTGTTCAACACTTTGGTCTCACTGATATTAGAACGCAAACGAGAGATAGGAATTCTCCGATTCATCGGGGCCTTCACAGGGCAAGTTAAACGTATGGTGCTGATCGAAGCCGGAATACTTGGACTGATAGGTTCTGTGATGGGCTTCATCGCCGGAGTGATAGTTTCATATATCCTCATCTTTGTGATCAACAAACAATCTTTCGGGTGGACCATTCAGGTGCATTTTCCTTACCTGTTCATGCTGGTCATGGTGACGATGTTCTGGGGAGTTT
>JAJDBI010000001.1 GCA_029261435.1 Nitrospinaceae bacterium | reverse complement strand
CCTAAAAGGCTCAAGAAAACTGTTGAGGCAGTTTGTGTTGATATGTACACTGGATATATCAATGCAGCTAAGGAAGTTTTTCGAAATTCAGTGCTAATAGTTATTGACCGCTTTCATGTTGCCAAACTCTATCGTGGAGAGTTAGACAAGTATCGCCAAAAGATATTAAAAGAGCTCAAGCAAGAGTTATCAATCTCTGAATATAAAAAAATAATAGGCGCGACGAAAATATTACGCAAGAAGAATAAATGGCTCTCCCGGAATTAATGTACCAAGCCTAAATTGTCTGCAGCCCTTGTGGCATAAGGAATGTGTCGTATCCAGTGCAGTCTAAAAACAACCTGCGAAACAGACTGTTTTCGTTGTAAATTCCATAGCATCTGCGCTTCACAACTTTTACTTTGTTATTAAATCCTTCCACAAAACCACTGGTGTTGCGTCCTTTGAAGTAAGCAACTATTTCAGTTTGGAATTTCTTTAATGTTTTGATGAACGTATTGAAGCATTGTAAATCACTTGCTTCTACTTTTTCAATCCAGCCAGCTATTTTCTTATGCGCTTTTCTTTTCCCAATGTGAGAATTATAAATGCCCGTTAGCTGGCAACATAATTTATATGCTACCTTGAGTGCTGGGGAGTATTGGAATAAGGATTCTAAAATCTTTCGTTCAGCCTTGGTTACATATTCTTTATTCTTCCTTAGCAACGCAATCGCGGGTTTTAATAATTTGTAATCTTCTTTTGTTAATTCAGCTCTTAACCGAGCAAACTCAGACTTCCTCAATCCCACTAAGCATTTTCGATAGAGCTTTGCCACGTGAAATCTGTCAACTATCACTGGTACTTTTTCTTTGAAAACTTCTTTTGCCGCATTCACGTAGCCTTCATACATATCGCTGCAAATACCAGCGACTGTTCGCTTAAAGCGATTGGGAATACTGCTTAAAAATAGCTTTATTTTATCTTTTTCACGACCTTTGATAACCGCAAGTATGCGTGTCTTGCCATCAACTCTACTAGTAATCAGCGTCATAAAATCTTGATGACCTTTACGCAAACTGATTTCATCAATGCCAAGCAGTCCAATCTTTTTAAATTGTTTCCAATTTACTTGGCCATCAACCCTTCTCTGTAAAATGCCATTAACTGCATCTGGCCCTAGACTTTCTTTGAGTGCAACATCACTAACGGTACTGTTAATTAATGAAAGTAGAATGTGATCTTCATAGGCATTGGTATAACGACTTTTATACTTGTACCAATCTAATCTCTGATTTGTGGTCGGCGCATCATCACAGTATTCACAAATTCCTCGCTTTGGTTTTATGATCAAATAACAAGGGTGGCCTAAAATAGGTAAGTGCCGCAATGTTACCTCTTGCGCAACTCCTTTGGATTTGGTTTCTCGGCCGCACTTCCGGCAAGGAAGCTTAGTTTCAGTACTTTCAATATGGATGTAAACAATTTCGTTTTTTATTTGATAGCTGAGTACATTAGTGTTGGGTAAGTTAAGTAAATTTGTTACGAAATCATCCATGGCTGAAATCCGGAAAAATGGCTGCATCCCTTAATCTTACTACATTTAAGGTAATTTTCTAACCCCATTAATTCCGGGAGAGCCCTGTTTTACGATTAGATCTACAGTAAAAACACTATAAAAATTTTGGTTCCGTCGCAAAAAATGGTTTTGTCGCAAGAATATTATGATCTCGCCCTGAATCTTTTGCAATTCCCCCACTCTAAACTATACTGTGATGTAAGCGTTGAAAAAAGAGTGTCAATTGTTGGCAAAGACTTTAGATGAATAGGGGATTATCAAATGAGAAGTATAATAAGTTTGTGTATTACTGGGACTTTACTAATGGGGATCGCGTATGCAGGTGGAAGAGAAACCTTTGTATATGTGTTTTATCAAGGATCATCCGAAGTGACAGTATATTCGGGGGGGGGTACCGGCTGTCTACTCCAACCCGGTGGATATTGCACACTAAGGGCTGAGGGCGACTATATCTCCGTGGGGCCTGCGATACTGCCTAACAACCAAAAAGTCTGCACTGATCAACTCCCCATACAAACTGAGTGGAATGAGCACATCAAAATTGTTGAGGATAATGGTAACTGGTCTTGTAAAAAATATCCAGGTGTAATGGCCCCCTGAAACAGGATGTTTGGCTTCTCGGGTTTCCTGGTAGTCATACAATATGGCGGTATAATTTGGAGCATTACCGCGATAAACCCACATAAACGATTTCTTTTGATTGCGCCGACCAGGCTCCCAGGGCAAGATCATCAAATGCTTTTAAAAAACAGTTAGTTATGATCTAATTCAGTTTCGAGACTATCAAACTGGATTAAATTATGACGAATTCTGGCTCTCCCGGAATTAATGGGGCTAGAAAATAGCCTGAAATGTAGTAAGATCAAGGGATGCAGCCATTTTTCCGGATTTCAGCCATGGATGATTTCGTAACAAATTTACTTAACTTGCCCAACACTAATGTACTCAGCTATCAAATAAAAAACGAAATTGTTTGGCTCTTCTCCCAACCCTGAAGCATCAGTATACCTCCCACTATATATCAAGCACTTAGCGCATTGCCAATTATTTTTCGTCGAGCTAAAATGGGGCCTAATCGACTAACTATTAACCATTTATAGCTCAGGGAGAGATCAAACCATGGATGCAACCCTAAACCCCGTCGCCACAGCTGCCTATCAAGCCAACTCTTCATATTTGCACAGCCTGATAGATCGAGGCGAGAAGATTATACAAAATTATTGGATTAAAAACCCAGATTTATTCCAAATGGTGGGATTGAAAAACCAACAAGGCGCAGTCACTGAGTTGACGAAAGCGACAGCTTTAAGCAAAGTGAAACTTCAGCCCATCAAGAAACCTGAATGCGAACCAGAGTTTGTACTGACTGGGCCACTGCGAGGTGCCCAATTACGCGCCGCCATCGCACAAAGCTACGGCAAAATCCGTGAACGAATTCCCGAATTAAAGGCTGATATTATTCCACGCACCCAAGCCCACAACCGCAAAAGTGCTTTCCAAACACTTGAAGAAGAACAAACATTTCGGGGGGATGTAGTGGAAGCACAAATCCAATCGTGGCGAAGTATACTACCGAACCTTATTAAAAGGTTTTCAAAAATCCCTGACTACCGACGCACAAAAAGTGTGAAGCATAAAGTGACCGTGCTCATGGCCTTTGGCTTATTTGCTTTTATGTTTCGATTAAGTTCAAGGCGAGAAATGAACCGGGAATTAACCAGCCCTGTTATTTTTGAACATTTAAAACAACTTTTTCCAGAAATTGACTCCATCCCTCATGCCGATACACTGGCGCGATTGCTTGAAAACACCAACCCCCAAATCATTGAAGCACTGGACATTGGCTTAATCGATGAGTTAATCACTAAAAAGAAATTTAAGCCACTGTTAATTCATGACTGCCTACCCATCACCATTGATGGCACCCAGAAACTCTACCGGGACGGTTTATTGCAAGACCCACTGTGGTGCGAGCGCAACGTTGGTAATCCAGAAGATAACAACAAGCAGCAATACATCTACACCATTGAAGCCAATATTACCCTAAAAAACGGCTTAACCATTCCATTAATGACGGAATATCTATACCGTGAGAATAATGAACTCCTACAGACTGAGGACAAGCAGGACAGTGAAACCACGGCCTTTGAGCGTATGGCAAAGCGCTTAAAAGACTACTTCCCACGGCTAAAAATGATATTCTTCATGGATGCCATGTACGCCACCCAACCAGTGATGGACATCTTGCATCAAAATAACTGGGAGTACATCATTCGTTTGCCCAAAAAGAAATTAAAAGACTTTGCAAAATACTTAGATAAAAACAAACCCATGCGCACGAGCATTCCTGGACAAGCCGGGTATCGAGAAAGGCAGCAAGAATTCCATTGGCAGAATAATATTACTTACGGCTATGAGTGGCAGCTTAATATCCATTTAGTTGCTTGCACTGAGCGATATGAAGATGTGGATAAAAAAACGGGGGAAATTATTCAATGTTTTTCAGAGCACGCTTGGATTTCCAGCATCCTAATCACCCTTGACAAAGTGCATGAATTATTAAATTTAGGCGCAAGAAAAAAAGAATTGATTGAAGACAGCATGAACACAGAAAAAAATCGTGGCTACCATTATAAGCACGCATTTTCATACAACTGGAATGCTATGCAGGGGTTCCACTATTTGATGCGCTTAGGCCATGTGCATATTCGCATGATGTTGATCAGCTGTTATCACGATCTTGAACAATCTTTTCGACAATTTTCTCCTTACATTAAAAGCATTATGAGTGATCAATATCAGGGGTCAAGCGTTTTTTCCTAAGTGACTCACCTTTTAGGT